>JAFXXB010000009.1 GCA_017542465.1 Bacilli bacterium
AAGTAAGTTGTTTTGTAATACAGCTATTATCACTTTTACCAATCCCTTATTCTAAATAATTATATCATTAATAAAAATTATAGACAATAAAATATAATAAAAAATGAGTTATTGATTAATACTTTTATTTAAAATATAATAATATATAGAATAGGAAGATATATATGGGTTATATAAAAGATATTTATAATGGCAATATTAATATGACTAACATATTGGGTATATTTAAATTACTATTGTTATATATAGTATTACCTTTATTAATCTTATACTATATAATCTTCATGATATCTTTAATGAAGATATTTGAAAAAGAAGGAATTAATAGGTATTATGCATTTATTCCTTTCTATAATTTAGCTTTATTATTAAAGATTATTGGAATGAATAGTATATATGCATATATGCCTATATTAAATATATTATTATTTATATTTGTTCCATATAACTTATGTAAGCAATATGGATTAAAAGATAATATGAGTACCTTAGCAATTATATTTCCATATGTTTTACTTCCATATGTAGCATTTAATAATTTCGAGAACAGAGATAAAGAAGTATCATTCAGTTATATAAAGACAACTAATCAAATAGATGATATTGAAGAACAATTTAATCAACTTAATAATGGTATATCCATAATTGATGATCATGATTATATATCTGTTAATCAAGGCAAACAAGAAAGTACATTAAAAGAATCCTTTGTTGATAAGATAGATTATTCTAATGTAGATGAGTTTGTTGAAAATGAAGATTTAACTCCATTTGAACAACAAGTAAAACCTGTTCAAAAGGATGAAGAAGAAATTATAGACTTAGAAGATGAAGATAATATAGTTAATGTATCAGATATTGATTTAATAGATAAAGAAGTAGTAGAATCTAGTGAATCTAATATAAAGATAGAACAAGATATTAAAGATTATAAAAAAGAAGGCCCATCAGTTACTGCTATTGCATTTGGTGGAACTAAAGAAGAAGAAAATAAAACAGAAGCTAAACAAGATAAAGATAAATGTCCAAGATGTGGTGCACCACTTGCTGGAACTACAGATAGATGTTTAGGTTGTGGTTTAGAATTAAAGTAATAAAAAAGATCATTTAATAATGATCTTTTTATTTACTTAGTACTTCTATTGCTTTCTTTAATTGATTATCATTCTTTTCTAATGGTTCACTATAGTATTTTTTATTTAATTCAACAATATAATTAGGTCTTATACCTATTTCATCTATATTATTATTATTTGGTGAATACCATTTAGCTACTGTGAATTTAACCATTGATGAATCACCTACACTTGATGTTTCTTGTACTCTACCTTTACCAAATGTAGTTGTTCCAACAATTAAAGCACCATTGTTTTCCTTTAATATTAATGCTAACATTTCACTGCAAGATGCAGTTAATCCATTAGTTAATATAACTATTGGATAATCTCTATATTCATCTGTTTTATCAAAATGTTCATAACTATTATTCTTATCTTTTAGATAAAATAATGTCTTATCCTTTTTTACAAACATACTTGATATTTCTATTAATTGATCTAAATAACCTCCACGATTATCTCTTAAATCTATTATTAATCCATTTATATTATCTTTCTCTAATGATACTAATTCATTCTTAAACTGTTTATATGCAGATGATGAAAATGATTCTAAATATATATATCCATATTTCTTATCATCTTTAGATATTATCTTAGATGATGTAACAGGATTATCTATATCAGATGTCTTAATATTTATTATTACTTCTGATTCATTTCGTTTAATTAAGAATGCTATTTCATCATGTTCTTTAATATATTTAACAGCATCTTCTATATTATCTTTTACGACATAATCATTTAATTGTAATATTTGATCATCTTTTTGTAATCCTCCAAGATCTGCTGGAGTTCCTTTTAACACATCGATTATATATAATCCATCATCCTTCTTTTGTGCAACTATACCTACACCATGATATTTACCATCTAATTCTTCATTTAATCTATTGGTACTATCTGTATCCATATAGATAGAATATTTTTCTCCTAAGAATTTCATCATTCCATCTATAGCAGATTTAGATAATTCTTCTTTATCTACTTCTTCATAATAATCATTTATTATTTGATTATATACTTTATCTATATCATTTGTATTATTAATCTTAATATACTTTTTAAATACAAATATAGTTATTGTTACTGATAATAAAGAAAAGATAATAACTAAGAATATAACATCTACTAGTGTAAATCTTGATAAGCTTAGTCTATTC
>JAFXXB010000010.1 GCA_017542465.1 Bacilli bacterium
CATTGAAAAATAAAAAATAGTATTATAAAATGTAATTAGAGGAAAGCATACCACTAATATGCTTGTCTCGATTTAGATTCGAGAAATCACCTAGTTTTTACTAGATGCTTTTTTTGTTATCAACCAAATAACCCCCTGATTGATTATCTAAATATAATAATCAAAATAATAATTATAATCAGTGCTAAAATGAGCAAGTCATTTTTCTTTATCATAAAAATCTCCTCACTTTCGTGAGACAAACATCTAGGATATACTACCCTCTACTATTTATATTAACGATTATACCCTAAAATCTCGAATTAAAAATAAAAAAATATGCAATTTCTTGCATATTTTTATTTATCTAATTATTCAGCTGGAGTTTCTTCAGTTGTTTCTTCTACTGGAGTTTCTTCAGCAGGTGCTTCTGCAACTGGAGCTTCTTGAGCTGGAGCAGCTTCTTCAGTTGGAGTAGTAACTACACCAGCAAATGCTTCTCCTGGAGTTGGTTGAACTGGAGCTTCTTGAGCTGGAGCAGCAGCACCATTACCCATAGCAGTATTTAATACATTTGCACCTTGAGTTTGAGCCATACCCATTCCCATGAATCCCATCATTGCACCATTATCATTATCAGCAGCCTTATTCATAGCTGAAGCTGTAGCAGCAGCCATAGTACCTGCCATATTGTTTGCATAAACTTGTCCAAGTCTTGCAGTCTTAGCAATTTCAGCATCCATTTCAGACATAACCTTAATAGAGTCTTCAGTTGCATTAATGTTAATTGTAACATCTCCAACTTCTAAACCATATTGATTCTTCCATGAAGCAGTTAATAATTGATTCATTAATGTTGTAATATCAGTTTGATAATTTTGAATTTCAGTAAATGATACATTCTTTTTTGTCATTAATAGAGAAATTGCTTGTCCAACATTTTGAGAGAATTGTTGTTTTAACATTGAAGTATTTCCTTCTGAAGTAAATACATCATTTAATGTTAAAGTATCTTTTGGATTAGCACCAATTACAGTGTTAATTAAGATAGCTGGATCAACAATCTTAACAGCATACATACCATTGTATGTAACTCTAACTGATTGATAAACTGGATCCTTGATCATAACTGGTTGTTGAGAACCATAAGTTAAACCAGGTATTAATTTGATATTAACATAGTAAACTCTTTGATCCTTTGCAGGTTGTCCACCATAAGTAATACGGCTTCCAATAGTCTTGATTGATTCAACAATACCATTTCCTAATCCTCCACAGAAGATTGATGGTTCAGATGATGAATCAAAAGTATATGTTCCAGATTCAGCTGTGAATTCAACAATTTTACCATTGTCGATTATCATCATAGCCATTCCTTCTGGTACAGCTATACCTGTTCCGTTTGATAATACTCCTTCTGTATATCCTTTGTCTTCGCTTCCATGTTTAACTGTTCCTCTTTGTACAATTACATCATTATCAACAGCTGGACATTCAACGAACTCTTTAAATTGATCAGCAATTACATTCTTAGCTGAATCAATAGCAGCTTTGATTAATCCCATATTCTCATCCTCCTATAAATAAATATTTGATAATCATCATAAATTTATTATATCACATATTATTTAATGATATGTAAAATATTTATTTATATATGTAAAAAAAGAAGTAATATGGTATTACTTCTTAACTTACAGTAAATGGATCATCAGGAGTACCACTTCCTACTAATGCTACTTCTGAATTTAGTGATACTACAGGTCTAACATTTGTTGAACTTGTATTATTCTCATCAGATATTTTACCATTATCATAAACTGATGTAATTAAATTACCATAGTATACATTATAATATGATAGTGTCCAATACCCTATGTTTGTATATAAATATGAATAAGAAGATTCTCTATTAGTTAAACCACCCAATGTTGCTTCATTTCCATCAATTAATCCTATTGGGTATGATAGACTTCCATTAGCTACACTTCTTTTGTCTGATTCTGAGCATGTCATAGAGAATGAATTTCCATTTGAAAGACTATTACAGAACTCTGTATCCTCTAAATAACCTTGATATTCTATTAAGTGTTCAAAATACCATGCACTTAAATATTGTGCAACAACTACATTTTTATTATACTCACGATTGTTTGTTGCAAAAACACTTGTACCAATCGCAGTATTAGCTCCTGTTGTATTTGAGCAATATCCATTAGCATCAGGTTCACCATTATATATAATCTTAATTCCACCTGTATTTGTTGTTCTTATTATTCTCCAACAATATCCACCAAATTTAACATGATTATGAACTTTATCATGACCACCTCTGTAGAAGTAAATTGGAAAATCATCATTTTCAGTTCCAACTAAATAATATAAACCTTCATACTCATTTGATGATGTTGGAGTAGTAGGTGTTAATGCATCAGAACTCATATATTTAGTATTTTGAGATAATTTAGAAGCAGCTGCTCTTGATCTGAATTCATCAATATCTCCACTCTTAAATTTAATTACTACGGATAAATCTAATGATGTTGATTCAGTTGGTAAATCAGAATCTAATGTTTCATCTTTTATTACATATTTTAAAACAAAAGTAGTATTCTTAACTGCACCAGGTATCCAATAATCACCAGGTTTAACTTCTCTTGTAGTACCTGTATAATATAATTTATAATCTAATATTCTAGCTTGTGATTCAGATACACCTTGTAACTCTATTGAATCAACTTTACCAGGTATTGTACCTTCATTAACAATATCAGCAGTAAATTTATAATCATCACCTATTTTATCTAAGTAAACATCAAATGATATTTCCTTTTTTACTTCACCATCACTTATATGTGCTTCTGTATTTACGGTTGCTTTATGTGATACTGTTCCTACATTGTCAAAGTGTATATTAAAATCTGCTTTACCTAAACCAACTCTACCATTTATTTTTAATGCTGTTGTAATAGCGGCATAACCAACAGTTATAGCTATTAAACATATAAATACAATTGTTACTAAAGATATTCTTTTATTTCTATCATTCATTTGATATCACCCTTCGATTATTATTATACATCGATTTACATTTGATAATATCAAATAATTGTAAATTAACTAATTATTTACGTAAATTAAAAGAAGAAACTATTTAGCTTCTTCTTGTGCTCTTGTTTCACGTACAACTGTAATTTTAATTGTACCTGGATATTGCATTTCTGCTTCAATCTTATTCTTAATATCTCTTGCAATCTTAATAGATGTTAAATCATCTACTTCATCAGGCTTAACGATTACTCTGATTTCACGTCCAGCTTGCATTGCATAAGATTTATCAACACCTTCAAATGAATTACCTATTTCTTCTAATTGTTCTAATCTTTCAACATATTTTTCCATAGATTCATTTCTTGCTCCAGGACGAGCCGCAGATAATGTATCAGCTATTTGAACTAAAACAGCTATTACACTCTTTTGTTCTTCATCACCATGATGCGATGCAATTGAGTTAATTACAACTTCATCTTCACCATATTTCTTAGCTAATTCTTTACCAATTTCAACATGAGATCCTTCAGTTTCAAAATCAATTGATTTACCAATATCATGTAATAAACCAGCTCTTTTAGCTAATGCAACATTCTCTCCTAATTCACCAGCCATGATACCACAAAGATTAGCTACTTCAATTGAATGTTGTAATCCATTTTGTCCATATGATGTACGGAAATTTAATTTACCAATATAATTAACTAATTCAGGATCCATCTTAGATAATCCTAACTCATATAAAGCATTCTTACCTAATTCAGTAACCTTTTGATTCATATCCTTACAAGTCTTGTCATATATTTCTTCAATTCTTGTTGGATGAATTCTACCATCTTTAATTAATGTTTCAATAGTTATCTTAGCTATTTCTCTTCTGTATGGATCGAATGAAGAAATAGTGATAGCTTCAGGTGTATCATCAATAATTAAGTCAACACCAGTTACAGCTTCAATAGTTCTAATATTTCTTCCTTCTCTACCAATTAATCTACCCTTCATTTCGTCATTAGGTAAACTAATAGTTGATGTAGTTTGTAAGTTAGCTACATCCATTGAGTACTTTTGCATTGAAGATACTAGTAAGTCTTTTGCTTGATTATCAACTTCAAGTTTAGCTTCAGCCATTTCATCTTTAATGTACTCAGCTATTTCAACTTCCATTTCACTTTCAACACGTTTCATGATTTCATCATGAGCTTTTTCTTTTGAGTATTTTGCAATGCCTTCAAGTTTTTCTAATTCTTCTTTAATTAAAGCGTCCATTTTATTATCTTTTTCTTGAACTTGTTTTTGTAAAGCAGTTAGATTTGCTTCTTTTTGTTCTAATGAAGCATCTCTATTTTGTAATAATTCTTCTCTATTATCTAAAGATTTTTCTCTTTTTAAAAGTCTTTCTTCAGCTTCTAAAGCTTCTTGTTTTCTTTCTTTAACTTCTTTATCTGCTTCTTGCTTCATCTTAAATTGTTCTTGTTTTAATTCAGCAAGGGCATCCCTTTTATTTCTATCTGCTTCTTTTTTTGCAGCGTTTATTATTTTTTCTGCTTTTTTACCAGCACCAAATCCTGTTAACAAAACAACAACGAATGTGCCAGCTATACCTACTACAAGGCCAATTAAAAGAAATACAAATGGAGTAACACTTCCTGTTCCCATTCTTTTTTCCTCTTTTCATATTATTTATAGATTAATATCTATAAACTTATTATATGTTAAAAAAAAAGTTTTTACAATGAAAAACTTCTTTTATTTCAATTTATCAAATTTAAGAAAATAACCATTTGATGAAATGCTAATATTATCATCACCAGTTTTATAATACTTCTTTCTTTTACTATCTAAATAATCAATTAATTTATCTTCATATATATTAGATGAGATAACTATATACTTAGGTCTTACATCTTCAATTAGTTTTTTATCATTCTTTTGAAAATTACCATGGTAAGGTAATTTAAGTACATCATATGTTCCTTTATGATCATTTAAATAATCTTGTATTCTATCATTTTGAGCATCACCCATGAATAAAAATGATTTGTATTTATATTTAATTGATGTAATAAGTGACGAATTATTTGAAACATCCTCTTCATATATCTTTGTTGGTCCATTTATAATTATTTGTAATTCGCCTATAGATATATCTAAATCTCCTTCTACTTTAATAGGAGTAATATTTTTCTTTTTAATTGATTCTAAATAATTATTATAATATGTAGAATCTTTAGTAGTATTAGTTATATAAATATTTGATACTTCATAGTTATCTATTATTTTTGATGCAGAACCAATATGATCTTTATCAAAATGAGTAAGTATTAGATAATCTATCTTATTTATCTTATTACTATTTAAATAAAGATTTAATTTATCATAGAATTCTTCTTCGCCTGTATCTATAAGTATATGTTTATCTTCAAATGTTATAAGAGCTGAATCAGCTTTACCAGCATTAAAGAAATAAACATTTAATTTATTAACTTTATAATTTAATAAATAACAAATAATACCTGCTATAATTAGAATAACAAATAATACTATTATTAAGATTATAGTTGTCTTTTTATCCATCTTATAATCACCTCAGTTATATAATTTATTTCTTCATCAGTTAATACTTTATCATCATTTATATGATGAATTCTACTTAAACATCCACGACAACAACATCCTGTTGCATGTTGAGCAATAAAAGTTGGATGAACTTGTTTCATTGGTGTTTGTTTGCCATCATTAGGTAATTTTACTTTTAATCTTTGTATTATTATTTCTTTTGTATCTTGTTTTATCTTATCTATTCCTTTACCCTTAACATATTCCTTCATCTTATCATTTAGATGAAATGAACCTCTGAACTTTGATTTAGAAAGAAATAATAATAATTTATCAATCTTATCCATATTACACCTTAATTAAAAAGGATGTTATATAAAGAACATCCTTGCTATTTCTTCTTTTAAAGAATTGAAATCAAATATTATTAATCCAAGTATTGTTACAACTGCCAATATCATAGATATTTGAGGTAACATAGGATCTTGAGCTAAATGTAATAATACAAGTAATAATGGAACAAATCCAAAGAATACATTCATTACTATTATATGAATATACTTTCTTGTATATCTTTGTTTTAATATTAATGCCATGATAGTTGAAAATACTAAATCAAATATTGTTATTCCTGGAACAATATAATCCATGATTAATTGGAATCTAGTAAAATAATACCATCCAGCTAATAAAATTAAACATATAATACTTGTATTAAAGAAGAAACTAATCCAATCCTTACGTGCTTTCTTAAAGAAATATCTTAATAATATATATCCAGATATACCTCCACATAATACATAAATGGAATATGTAAATGTTTTATCAGGATAATAATCTATATAGCCAACAGCAGCTATACCTATAATAACTAGGTATAATAATATATTTAAGAATAAATCTAGTTTTTTAATTGAAGGCACAGGAAAAATAGGTGTACAATCACCAGTCAATCTTGATTGGCATAAAGGACACACTTTTTCATCAGTATTAATATCAATATTACAATTATTACAATGCTTCATTAAACCACTTCCGTATTAATATATATTTCTACTCCTTCATCTCTTAATAACTTAACAAAGTTTCTTACTATATTATTGTATTTATATATAGATGATATACCTATACATAAATCATTCTTATTAGATATTAAAGTGAATTGGAAATCATCAGTTGATGATAATAAAGAAATACACTTAATATATTTTTCAACATTCTCATCAAATATTACAGTTCCAACATTTGAGAAACATGTTGTTCTTTTTCCACTTAAAATTCTAGTTATATTAGATACAACTAATTTCTTAATAAATAATGGAACTATTCTAGCAGTTATTAACTTTTGGAACTTAACATACATATTTGTTCTTGATTCTAAGTTACCAGAGTTAATACGACTAGCCATTTGTTCACTTACTACTTTAATAATATCTTCAAAATTCAAATTACCTTTAGATGGTCTAAAATCTATGTAGACAATACCAAAGAAATTCTTTAATGATTCAGACTCATAGAAACTTCTTAAATCAACAGGTAACTCTATTTTAATTAACTTATTATAATCTGATACTTTATATTCTTTTAATGTTGAATATATAAATACCGCTAATAGATATGTTGTTAATGTTGTATTATATCTATGAGCTATTTCAATTATTTTATTTAAATCACAATGAACTTCATAGAATCTTGTTTTATCACCTAATTTAGGTACTTTATATCTATAAATATTCTTATAACTATTCTTAGGTGTATCAGTTGGTTGATAATATTTATCATATGAATCTTCTATATGATCTAATTCAGAAGATGATACATCTAATCTAAATTCTTCATTATATCTATATTTAATATAATTATTAACTAATAATTTAAAGAACTTTAATGCTCCTCTTCCATCAGATAATATATGAGACATTTCAAGATTTATTCTATTACCATGATAACTAACTTCATATAATAAATCATTTTCATCATATACCAATTTATGACATATAGGTTTATCTTCTTTTACTACATATACATCTTTAGATGATGACTGATAATAATACCAAAATAAACCACTTTTAAGATTAACATGAAAGTTTGGATATGTTTGAACAGTTTCCTTTAAAGCTATTTTTAACCAATCTTTATCAACAACATCTGTTAACTCACACGAAAATCTAAAGACATTAGGTCTTTTTCTGTTTCGTAAAGTAGCGAATAAAAATGCAACATTGTCTAACTTATACCAATTATTATCATTCATATCTATCACAATATCATTATAACAAATAAAATAAAAAAGGTATATTTTTTATATACCTCTTTACTATATATGAATGTCTACTTGATATTACCAATTAATTATTATTTTTTCATCTTCATATTTAATTTCTAAATCATGATTAATAACTTCTTTAGTTACAGGATTAACTACTTCATTCTTAAGATATTCATTATCATATAAAGTTTGAAGAGTAACTGTACCATTACACTTTTCTTCTAAATAACATCTTTTAGCATAATATTCTACAGTTGAACGCATAGAATAAATAGATCTTTCTTCATGTTGATCTTTAATAACTACTACTGTTTTAGTAATAATTATTATTCCAATAATAGCAAATGTAATTACAAAGTACCATAGTACACTAATCTTCTTCTTTTCCATAATAATCCCTTATAAAATTCTTTCTATATTCTAGTATATTATCATTCTTAATTGCTTCTCTTAAATCTTCAGTTAATCTAATTAAGAATCTAATATTATGTATTGATAATAATCTTTGTCCAAATGTTTCATCAGCAGTTATTAAATGTCTAATATAAGCTTTTGTATAATGTTTACAAGCATAACAATCACAAGACTCGTCTATTGGAGTAAAATCTTCTTTATATTGTTTATTTTTTAAATTTATTTTTCCATATTTAGTATATGCATGGCCATGTCTTGCAAGTCTTGTAGGTGCAACACAGTCAAATATATCCACACCTCTAATAACATCTTCAATAATATCTATTGGATCACCGACACCCATTAAATATCTAACTTTATCTTTAGGTAAATATTTACATGAGTACTCTACTTGTTGATATTGTACATCTTTAGGTTCACCTACTGCAGTTCCACCTATAGAATAACCATCAAAACCTATTTTAACTAATTCTTCAACACAGTGTTTTCTTAGGTCTTCATATTCAGCACCTTGAACTATTCCAAATAAAGATTGTCTAGGATTATTGAATACATCTTTTCCTCTTTTAGCCCATCTAAGAGTTCTTTCAACTGATTCTTCTACATACTTTCTAGTATGTGGAAAACCTACACACTCATCAAAAGACATGGCTATATCTGAATCTAATTTGTTTTGAATCTCAATACTTTTCTCTGGTGTTAATAATAATTCTTCACCATTTAAATGAGATTTAAATTTAACTCCTTCTTCAGTTATCCATTTAGGTTTAGATAATGAGAATACTTGGAATCCTCCTGAATCTGTAAGAATAGGTCCATCCCAATTCATGAATTTATGTAATCCACCAGCTTTTTCAACAATATCTTCACCTGGTCTTAACCAAAGATGATATGTGTTAGATAAAATAATACCTGCATTAACACTCTTTAATTCTTCAGGAGATAAAGTCTTAACTGTTGCTTGAGTACCTACTGGCATAAACATAGGAGTCTCATATGTTCCATAATTTGTTTCAATAGTACCTAATCTAGCATTAGTATTCTTTTCTTCTTTAATTAAATTATATTTTATTTTCATATAATCACTTCTATCTAGTATATTTATTTTGTCTATCTAATATTCTATTTCTAACTACTGCGCTATCCTTTAATAATTCAAGTAAGAAATCTTCTTTACCTTGTATTCTTGTTAATTCTTCTTCTAATGATCTTAATTCTTCTATACGATATTCTTCTTCTATTTGTTCACTTAATGATTTATTTCTCAATCTTATTTCATCAACATAAGAATATAAATCTTTCTTAACATCCTCAGCTTCACTTATTAAAGCTTTCTTATTATCTACATCTATATTAAGTTCTCCAGCTATATATCTTAATACTTTTAGTTCATATATTTGTTTAAATCTTTTAGATAAATATTTACCTTGACCCATATTAGCCATAAATATAGCCATCTCTAAATCTATATAATTAGGATTAACCATCCACATCTTAGACATGATATCCTTTCTTGCTAAATAATCTAGTAAAGCTTCATTAATATCAAATTTATTTAAACATTTATCATATTCATATATATTATCACCATTAGGTACTGTCTTATATATTGTATTTGTATATAAATGTGTATTATCTAAATCAGTTATTATATCTAATTTTTGAATTGTATTATTATCATCTTTTATATTATTTGAAATTGCATATCTATACATTTGTTATCCTCCTAGTTGTTAATCTTTTTTAAAAAACATTGCATCTCCAAATGAGAAGAATCTATAATTATTCTTTATTGCTTCTTTATATGCATTAAGTACAAATTCTTTTTTACTAAATGCTGATACTAGCATTACTAGCGTAGATTTAGGTAAATGGAAATTAGTTATTAAGCAATCAATTGCTTTAAACTCATATCCAGGATATATAAATATATCTGTATTACCTGAACACTCTTTAAACTCACCATATTTATTCATGATAGTTTCAAGTGTTCTAGTACTTGTAGTACCTACAGCAATAATTCTTCTACCATCTTTTTTAGCTTCATTTAATATGTCAGCTGTTTCCTTACTCATTTGATAGAACTCTGAATGCATATGATGATCTTTTATATCATCTACCTCTACTGGTCTAAAAGTACCTAATCCTACATGTAATGTAACATTAGTAATTATTACACCCTCACTTCTTAATTCATCCATTAATTCATTTGTAAAATGTAATCCAGCAGTTGGTGCAGCAGCAGATCCATCTACTTTTGCATATACTGTATTATATCTATCTTTTTCTTTTAACTTTTCATGAATATATGGTGGTAAAGGCATTTCACCTAATCTATCTAATATTTCAAGTAATATACCTTTATATAATAATTTAACTCTAGTTACACCTTCAGGTAATAATTCAATTACTTCAGCAGATAATTCATCAGAAAATTTAATAATAGTTCCTTCATGCAATCTTTTTTGAGGTCTTGCTAAACATTCCCAGATATCATCACCTTTATCTTTAAGTAAAAGTAATTCTATAACAGCTCCAGTGTCTTCTTTAGTTCCCATCAATCTTGCAGGTATAACTCTTGTATCATTTATTACAAGTACATCACCTTTATGCAAATAATCTTTTATATCACTAAAGTGTTTATGTTCTAACTCACCTGTAAATCTATCCATCACTAATAGTTTAGATGATGATCTATCTTTAAGTGGAGTTTGAGCAATTAACTCTTCTGGTAACTCATAATCAAAATCAGATGTCTTCATAAAAATCACCCATAAATATTATATATGAAAATTAAAGTAAATAAAAGATATACCGTAGTATATCTTATTATTCAAAGAAATCATCAAAATATTCATCATCTGTATTACTTTCAACAACTTGTGTTTGTGTATCAACTTTAACTGTTTGATTTTCAACAGCAGGTTGTGGTTGTACAGGTGTTGTTTGAACTGGTTGTTCTTGAACAACTGGTTCAGGATTAACAAATTGAATAGTTTGTGGTTGTTCTTGTACCATCACTTGAGGTTGTACTTGTTGTTGAGGTTGTACAGGAACTTGTTCAACATTTTCTTTAATCATATTATCAAAGAAATTATTAGGAGTAGATACCATTCCACCAGGTTGAGTGAATAAATTACCTTGAGAAACTTGTTCTACTGGTTTAGTTGGTTCTTCAAATACAACTTGTTGAACAGGAACTGTTTCTTGTACTTGTACAGGTAATGACTCTTGAATTTGAATCGGTTCAACTGGTTGTGCAGGTACATTTGGTTGTACTGGTACTTCAGTTTGAACTTGATTATTCATATTACTGAATAAATCATTAAATGTTTGAGTATTACTTGTTGGTTGTACAACTTCTTCCTTCTTTTCTTCAAATGCAGGTGTTTGTACAGGATTATCAAATACAACTTTATTTTCTTCAAATGGATTGAAGTTATTTGGTTTTTCAGTTGTAACTTTTTCTTGTTTAAGTTTTTCTTGTCTTTCTTCCTCTTCAAGTTTAGCAATTTGTGCATCTATCTTTTTAACTAAATCATCAATATCTACTTTTGGTTTAGTATTCATAGTTGGTTTATTAGCATTTCTTGCTGCAACAAATTCTTCAAATGTTGGTATTCTATTAGGATTAGAATTTGAACTTGAATTTAATCCACTCATACCACCTGACATGATATCAGCAAAACTTGGAAGTCCTCCAGAAGGTCTTGAAGAATTAGCGAATGGATCAGATATTCCTCCAGGTCCACCTAGTCCACCACCAAATGGAGATGATTCTCCACCTTTCTTCATATCACTTCTCTTACGAACATCTACGAAATTCTTTAAATCAAATAAAGCAACTTCTCTTTCTTCTCTTAAAGGGAATTCAGCAGGTTGATTAAATTCTTTATCACCCCAGTCAACTTGCCATGCAGGTTTAATGTGAGTTCTAAAAGGATTTTCTCTATCTCTTAAAATGATAACTTCATTAGGTTTTAACTTTTGTAAATCTGCAACAGTTATTAATGGAACTGATGCAGTCTTATCTTCTTTCTTACTCTTAACTTCACCACATAACTTAGAAATTTCCTCTAAGGCTGCAAGCTCAGTAGTAAGTAAATAGAATTTATTTGAACAGTTAGATTTAATTGTTTCTGCTTCTTCTTTACCATATACTTTATCCAATTGTGAATAGTTTTGGATAATGAACGTAAATCTTATCCATCTTGAACGAGCGGCAGTAACCATTGTTGTAATATCTTTTAATGCTGGCATATTTGCAAACTCATCAAGTAAGAAGTTAACTCTTATTGGTAAGTGTGAACCAGGTGAACTTTGTGCAACATCAATTAATGATTCATATACTTGTTTAATAAAGATTGTTGCAAGTCCATGGTATGTTTTCTTTTCATCTTGTACTACAATGAATACTGCAGTTGGTTCTTGACCTATCTTAGACATATCAAAATCAGAATAAGATAACATATCTGATAAAGTATCTCTTGAACCAAATGGTCTAATCTTTCCTCTGAATGTTGAAAGAATACCACCCTTTGTTTCTTGAGGTGCATTTATTGTATTATTTGCTAATACATATGTAGGTGATTCTTCACCTTTAAATTTAAAGTATTCTTTAATATATGTTGAATTACCACCAAATTTATCTTCACCTATTGATGTAATATAGTTAATAGATTTTAAGTTTATTTCTTCAGGTTTTGCATCTTCAAATAATCCTAAGATACAAGCTGATAAATAGTCAGCTGATGAATCTTGCCAGAATGGATCTTGTACATTTGCATCCTTACAAATATTTGATGCAATATCATCTACAAGTTCTGATGCTTTATCTTTATTACCTGATTTATATAAGTTATATGGTATCATCAATGGATTCCATGCATTACCATTCATAGGAGAACGGAAGTTAACAACTACTATGTTATAACCCATATGTTTTAAATATGAAGCATGATTTCTATGAATTTCACCCTTAGGGTCTGTTAAGATCATTGATTCACGAGCTTTAGCTAATGAATACACTAATGGGTCAATTATAGCGGTAGTTTTACCTGAACCAGATACACCAACAACAAGTGTATGGTTTTCAGAATTATCTATCCACATATTTTTACCATCATTAATTAATACTACTCCACCATGT
Organism: Bacilli bacterium; assembly: GCA_017542465.1. Taxonomy (GTDB): domain Bacteria; phylum Bacillota_I; class Bacilli_A; order RF39; family UBA660; genus UBA6985. Next base: position 13,419 of record JAFXXB010000010.1, read on the forward strand.
TCAGCATGTTCATCAGTTACTCCAACTTTAATAACTTTAGGAAGTTTTTTCATTTCTTTTTCTTCCATCCATCTAGAATAACCATCTGAATCTCTTTCACCTATTTTTAATCCAGGTCCACCTTTAGCAAACTCAAATATTGTAGATGAAACTGAGAAGAATATAACAGCTAATACACCAAAGAATAATACTAAAATAACTGGTATATGTTTAATATCAAAATATTTAAACGGAAAAAGGCCAGCAAACTCTGACAAATTAATAATAGTTAATACATTAACTACTACTACAAAGCATAAATATAATAGAATAACGCAAAAAAGACCAAACAAAGCTAAATCTTTTGCAGTTACTTTTACTTTTAACTTAAGTGCCATCTATTATACCCCTTTCCTCAATATATTATTATAATATAAATCATACAATTTTACTATACTCTTTTATTACTTGCGTTATACTTGACTAATACAACTGTACATACTATACCAACAAGAACAAACGCTCCTATTATTATATATTCAAGTATTTTATATGATTGTTCATTGTGTTTCTCTTTCTTTTCTTTTGTATTATTATTTGAAGTACTATCATTTATTACTTTTCTTTCATTTGTAATTGTAGTTGTAGGTATTGTAGTTGGTTGAGTAGCATTCTTAGTAATTACTTTGCTATCTTTAGCTGCAACACCATTTTTTCTTTCTTCTATATATTCATCACTTACATCTGAATTTCTTCTATAGTTTTTACCATCAAATCCCATATCATTAAAACTAATTTGTAATTCAATAGTAATAGATGAAGTCTCATCATCATATACATTATTAGATTTATATGTAATAAATCCATACTTATCAACAGTACCATCACTAGCTACAGCATATGCAGATAAGAATTTAACATCTGTAATAGATTGATGATATTTATTTGTACTGAATCCATCACTTTTTATTAAAGTTATTTCTTCATCTTTATAATTATCAGGTGATGAATATACTCTATATTTCATAATAATCTTAGTTATATCATCCATATTAACACTTGTAGTTATTACAGATGATACTTTTACATTATTATATGTTTTAATAGTTTCTTCTTCAGCAAAAATATATGTAGGAAAAATACATATTAATAAAATTGTAATAAATAATAATAGTTTATTTTTCATACATATACTTCCTTTCTATAATGATCTTGCTTTTAAGAACATTAGTATTATTATTATAAATGCCAATACAATTCCTGATATAGCAGCTATAACAATAATTTTCTTAACTTTACTTTGTTCCTTCTTCTTTTTTGTTTTATATTTTGAATAATCTATCTTATACGAAGTAGTTTCTCCTTCATATATTTTAAATTGATTAGGTAATTGATTTTCTAATTCATCAGCACCTTCTACTGAATAACCAACATTATATAAATCTACATTTATTTCTTTAGATGCTTTAAATCCATTATCTTTATTTAATTCTAATGAATATGAATAAATATCAGACATAATATCAATTTTAATTTTAATATCATTTAAACTCTCAGGAACATTAGCACTTATTTCTATTGTTCCCTTTTTTGCTTGAGGATCTTCATTTATATCCTTTAATTCACGTATCTTTCTTCCATTTTTATCCAATTGAACATACATTTTAGTATTAACATCATAAGACCACTCAACAGAAACTTTTTCATCATTACAGTAAGCTTCTCCATTTCTCCATTCATCAATACAAGTATGATATGAGAATGCATTTACATTAAAATACAATGTTGAAATAAAGATAATTGAAAATATTTTCAAACACATTTTTTTTATCATTGCACACCACTTCCAACATATCTATAAAAATCACATATTGATGTTTCTCTTCCACTACTTTTTACTGGTCCATTCTTTACTACACCAACCCAATTACCATTTGGATCAAGATTATCTTTAGTTGTAGGAGTAAAATAACCTGTTGAAGGATTATAATTATACCATTTTTTTGTAGTGTTATGACCACCTGATGATTCAAGAACAGTCATTGTTTTTTTATCAGGATTCATGCTATAAACTAATACCCAATGTTTTCTATTTTTATATGCACATACATCTCCAGGTAATACATCATCTACAGATATTTTTTGCCAGTTAGGATCAGATCCATCCCAATGACTGTGATAACAGTGATTGTCTTCTATAACACCCATTGACGTTTTTCCCAAAGCTAAAGCATATGCATATCCCGTAAATCTACAACAATCAATACCATGAATTAATGAAGCACTATCTACAACAGGGTTTCCTAAATATGAGGTTGGATCGTACATTGCTTTCAAAAATTCATTTTTAGTAGGATCAATATTAGTGACATTTCCTGCATAATATCCGTCAGCTGTACTAGCATATGGTAAACCTAATGAAATAATATATTCACCATAGAATAAAACTTTTTCTCTTAATGACGCTGACGCCTCAGGACTAGGTGCTGGTCCTATAATGCCATTACCGCCACCACCACCTCCGGCAGCTACAGCTATTGTATCTATATTATTGTATGTATAGAAAGATGTGAATCCACTATATTGTCCTCTCATAACTCCAGCATTTTTATCAATATATACCCAATAACCATTACCTAGATAAATACCGGCATCACTACCATTAACACCTATATCACCAGGTTTTAAATCTCCTTCACTAATACCAGTAAAATTACTATTACTTCCTAAATTAGCAACATCTATTGTTCCAGGATCTGATCCTGTAACATTCCAAAATACCCATTCAATTAAACCATTGGAATCAATACCACCAGTTATACCAGTAGCTGTTGCATCTGTTGGTTTTCCTCCATCTTTATAATTAGTTCCTATTGCAGTAGCTCCGGCTACTACTACTACTTTTCTACCATTTGATAAAGTATCAAAACCAGGAACTTCATCAGTTACAGCTTTAACAGCTTCATTCATATAAAGTCCTGCTCCATACATAGAAATATATGCATTATCAGAGAAGAATTCTTCTACTTTACTTACTTTATCAGTAATAAAATCTACAGCATGTAGTGCAGGTATCATAACAATCCATATTGGTAAAAACATCATTATTATTGTAAATACTGTTGAAACCAAACTTATTACTATAAGTAAAAATAAAGATTTAGCAGTAAATTTACCACCACTCTTGATTGTTTTACCTAAGTTATCAAACATTTGACTTAAGTCACCGTTTAATAAGTTACCAAAAGCATCAAATACTGAATTAACAGAATCAGCTGCATCTTCTACCCCAGTAGCTTTGAGAGCTTTGTCCATACCAACTTTATCTAATGCATCAGCTACATCACCTGTAGCCTTGCCAATAACATTGGTAGCTTTATTCATAACATCCCGACTGATATCATTACTATTAATAAGGTTACCAGCAGCATCCATTAATCCATTTTTACTAGCATTTGATGCAGCCTTTGTAGCTGTTTTGGCTCCTTTTGCGGCAGCACCTGCTACATTTTTAGCTCCTTGAGCAGCAGCTTGTTTTCCAGTTTGTTTAACTGTTTCTTTTGCGGCAGCTCCACCAGCACTACTTGCTGCAGATCCAGCTCCTCCACCTGCAAATATTGATGCAACCTTTAAAGCTGCTTCTCCAGTTTTCTTAGTTGCTGAATCTTCAATTTCCCCATCTTTATTTACTACTTTACCAGGCGCAACTCTATCACCAGGTTTATATTCTTTATTTTCATCAATATTATAGTCTTCTTTTCCAATACTATTAATATTGTTAACTTCTTGTTTTAATTCTTTAAGTGTAGGTTTTTGAGATGCATTTGTTGCTACTTCAGTTCCAACACTTTTAGTTGGCATAGATGCTGTTTTTGTTACTGTACCAGCTGTTTGAGTAGCTTTTGTTGCAGTATTTGCTGCTGTATTTACTGTTTTACTAGCTGTACTTGCAGCTTTAGATGCATTATTTGCAGCATTAGCTAAATTAGCCATTACCTACACTTCCTTTCTAGAATATTATTTATACAATTTTACAGTATAATTCCATACTCCATTCTCATAGAATACATAGTGATTATTATATTTGTCCACTACATATATCATATTATCTTCTCTTGTATATTGAGATAAATCACTTGTTTTTAAAATCTTTTTATCTAATGTTTTTTGATAATTCAAGAAATTATCATAATTATCATTATATAAAGATGTTTTTGTATCATTAGTTAACTTTGTATATGCTTTAGCAGGATCATCTGCCATTAATTGCATAAATTCTTTATAATAAGCTCTATATACATCTATCTCATCTTTATTAATTAATGTATATTGATTAGTATTATAATTAACTATTTGTAAATCTTGTATTTTAGAATAAGGATTATATTCTCCTATATTATTTATATAATACTTATATCCAAAATAGCCACCTATAATTAAACCAATAAATACTATAACTAAAATAGTTAACTTATATTTTTTAATAAAATTAATCATGACATACACCTCCAAATTCTGAGGCTTCAATCACTGAAACACTGAAAGTCATTTCATTTTCATTAAGAATAATATCATAATATTCACTTCCATATGTTTTTAAATCATTTGAACCAATTACATCACCTGATACATAATAACTAGTAAATCCTTTGCCTAATCTCTTAGAGCACATTAATTTACCTTTATATGTTACCATTTTTTCATAGTGCTTAATTTTATCCTTTATATTATCCTTATTAATTCCATTATCAACTTTATATTTATTACTTAATAATTTAAGTGTTTCAGAATCATTATTAGAATTAATAGTATTATAATACTTATCTAATATATTAATGATTGTATAATATCTACTATAATCACGTACTTTATTATAGTTTTGATCTACTGTTTGTTGATATTCCTTTTTAGCTTTATTTATTTTAATACCAGCTAATATTCCTAGAACCCCCATCAATACTAGACCAAATATTATCCACATTAATAGAACCCTTCTTTGTTCTTTTGTTAAATTATCTATCATAGTATCACCTTATGTTCCAAATACATTACGCATATATGGTCCAAGTTTCTTTTCTACTTGCCATGTAGCATATGCATTTTGATCTTCTTGAATAGTTGGTGTACAATCTCCACCACCTGTATTACATTGAGAAGGTTTAGCACATATTGCAGTTACTTCATCTTGTCTTTGAGGTGACATATATTGCTTAATATATGGGAAATATATACAACCACCTGTTGGCCAAGAACCAGGATTATACCAATTTCTACCAATATATGCATATTTTAATTGCATTGACATTAAATTATCATATTTAGTTACTGTACCAGCAAATCCTCTAATACCATCTTCTAGAGAACTGTATGTTATACATGCAGCATAACCACCTGTATTTGTACATCCCATTCCCCAATAATTATGTTTTGAGTCACCTGGAGAATTTCCTTCTGCCATTGCTCTAGTAATGACTAATTCAGGGTTAACATTAGCATTTCTTGATGCTTCATATACAGTTGATGGACTATTACACATAGCAGCTGCAATTTGTCCAGGATGAGCTTGGCAATAAGACGATACACGTCCGACAAACTCTGATTCAGTTAAATGTGTTCCATCAAACTTAGTTGATCTTCCACCTACACCACCTATAGATGATCCACCCACAGGTCTTAAATCTTCTTTTTTAGGAGGAGTATTTCTTCCTGCAGAAGTATTTGCTATTGGGTCTTCTGCACTTGATACACTATTACCACCCATTCTTAATTCATAATAGAAGTTAGGTTTTTTAGTTTCACCTGTATCTCCACTTTTACCAATTACTTGTCCTTTAAATACAGTTCTACCTTCACTTATTTGTTCAGATATTTCAGATAAATGTCCATATAATGTGTAATCACCATTACTATGAGATACAATTATATAGTTACCATATCCATCATTACATTCGTAATCACCTGATGTACATCCACTCTTAATTAAATTAACTGTTCCATCAAATACAGCTATTATAGGTGTTCCTATATCAGCAGTAATATCTATTCCATAATGTTCCTCTTTATTTCCATCAATAGGACTTGTTCTTTCACCAAAATATGAATCAACATTATCTGTTGTATACTTAGGATCTCCATCAGCAAATAGTAATGTTGTAGTATTAACATCCTCATATAATTTATATGAAGTTGAATTATCAAATACATCACCAATTGAATCGGATAAAGTAATCATTCTCTTACCAGTTGTTGTACCACTTGTACTTCCAGTAGAAGAACCAACTTGTCTTTCAGTTATTTCTTCACTTCCAATAGGCCAATAGAATAATGATCTATCATTTGTATTGTAAGTTGCATCATCATATTCTTGAGTACCATATCCTTCATATGACATAGGTATACCATTTTGATTTAATGTGTCAATTATATCATGTATAATATCAACTCTATCAGCTTGTATCTTTTCTTCAAATTCCTCATATCTTCCTGCTGCTTCAAGTGATTCATCACATATATTTGATGTCATACACTTAACTCCAGCTTCCTCTAATACATCACTAAAATATCCTTGTAAGTGAGGTTTTTTATCAAAATAAGGATTTTCTTTTAAATAATCAAAATATTTATTATTAGATATATGTTTATCTACTTTATTATCTTTATCAACATATTGATAATGTGTACCTTCAGGATATTCTTGAGCTTTTTCTTCACATTCATCATAATATTCATCTTTCATATCAAGACCAAATAGTTTAAATGCTGTTGATAAAATTGAATCATGATTCATTTTAGATGAATAATAAGTCCAGAAACCTAATTCATATCCATTAGCACTTGTTGATGCTGATATATTTACAGCACATTTCTTTACTTCTTTTTTAACTCCTAACGGATGAGATATTAATGTAGTAACAGTACCTCCATCAGGGCACGTTAACACACTAGTTCCATCATCTTTAACCACTTTTTCAGGATCACCATATATACCATAACAATATGTATAATATGCGATAGAATTCTTTATCAAAACTACTACAGTATCAGTTTCAAGTGACATTTTATTGGCTTCTTCTTCATCATATTTTTCTTCAATATCATAATTATCATCATCTATTGATTCATCATATATTAAACCGGCCTGTAATTCGCCTTCTTTTTTGTTATAGTAATAATCTTTATATTTCTCATCACCTTCACGGTTACCTGTTTGTTCACCAGCTAAACCTATTAAGGCAGTTGTAATAACTAAATCATCTGAAATAACTAAACCTTTCTTTTGATATTTAGCTAGTATTTTATACATTCTTACGAAGAACTTCTTTTGTCCCATTAATAAAGAGTCTTCTTTACATGAGCCATCTTCATTAGCATCTTCTTCTAAGCATAATTCACCAAACATAAACTTATTACTTTCATAATATTTATCCCAATCAAACTTGGAATAATCACTCATTTTAGCAAAAGTATTACTAGGCATTATTAATAATAATGTCAACAAAACAAGAATCATAGTTAAATGATTCTTGTTAAATATCTTTCTAATAGTGTTTAATATGTTAAACATATTATCACATCCTTTATTCTATAATCCTCCACCAGATCCAAATGAATCTAATTCATCTTGAGTAAGAATTACATTAATTTGCATTCTTCTTGATCCACATACAAATAGACCTTCACCTTGTGTATATGTCTTGATTGCTTCTTGTTCAGCTTCATTTAAATCAATTAATTTAGCTAAATCATCAGTAGCTTGTTTCTTTAAGCCCATTACTAAATAATAAGAAGCATTATCGAATATAGCTTTACCATGTACAAATATATTTGGTGCAGCAAAGTCTGTAGGTTGTTGTGTAATTATAATTGTACCTGTGTTATATTTACGAGCACGTCTTTGCATGTTAGCTAAGTATTCAGCACCTAATTCATTATTACCAGATAATAAGATATGTGCTTCATCTACATACATTAATGTATTCTTATCTTTATTTAAACATAATCCCCAAGCATATTTTAATATGTTGAAGAATAATGCATTTCTGATATTTGCATCTGAATTCATTATTTCTTTAATATTAAATACTATAAAATCACTATCAGTATTTAATGTTGTAATACCACAGAAATAATATCTTAATTCATTAACAAATGGTCTAACTCTTAACTCAAGTCTTTCTAATACATCTTTTTCTCTAGTTGCTTCAGGTATAGAAATTAACTTACCCTTAATAGTTTCATAAACTTGATCAAAAGTAGGATAATTCTCTGGTTTAAATTGAGAAAAATCAGTATTAAAATCTATTCCAAATCTCTTATATGTTTCTTGTGTTATAGATGAGAACATTTCTAGAACATCATCTTCAATATCAGGATTATAATATTTCATAAATGCCTTTAAAGATGTTAATGTTCTAGTTAATACAGTATAACCTTCACCATTTTGTAATTCTTCAATATCTGAATCAACTACAACTTCAAATGGATTGATCATACCATATGATCCACCTTTACCTAAATCAACAAAATTACCACCATAATTGTGTGCCATTGCCTCTAATTCGCCTTCAGGGTCAATACAAACAATTTGATTTCTATTTCTTATATGACTTCTAAGTAATAACTTAGCAGCTGTTGATTTACCAGATCCAGATGTACCTAAGATAATCATATTAGCGTTATTACGATTACCATAGTTCATATTCTTATCATTTCTCATTTGATAATAGAATTGATTGAATAATACTACTCCACCAGATCTATCAACACCAAATAATGCGGCTTTTCCAGGATCCTTAATTGAATCAAATACAAAAGGATACATAGCAGCTATTGTTGGTGTTGGAATAGGAATACCTATTCTTGTTTCAACTTCTTGTTTAGGGAATACAGGTAACATTGATTTAAGAACATGTTCTTGATCAAATAACAATTGCATTCCTCTCATATCTAAACTTACTAAGAAGTTTTTAACTTGTACTTTTCTTACATCTAATTCTTCTTGAGAATCAGCTGTTATCATTATATGTAATTGGAAATCAAATACTTTTGAATTAGTTGCAGCAAGCATTTGTACAAACCCTTCCATAGATTCATAACTAATTCTTAATCTTTCTTTTAAAGTATTATCTTTCTCTTTTTCATATTCATCTTTTAATTCTACTATTTCTTTATTAATTGTTGCTGATATAGTAGCAAAATCAATAGGCATATGTTTAACTACAACTTTAACACCAGGGATAGTTGTGATATTTGATAAATAACCAGGTCCAATTATATTTGGATATTGGATAATTGTAAATATTGTTGCAAACTTATCACCTATCATAAATTGATTCATTTTGAATGATAAACCTTTAGGTGCGACTTCACTTTTTAATGTACTCTTAGACATTTGTCATCACCGTCCCAAACTCTGTTCTTAAAGAATCATTAAAGAATGCATCTAAAATAACTCTTAAATCATCATTAGTTACTTGTCTAGAGTTTAATCCAGCTCTAGCTAAATTAGATATTAAGTTTTGTATTTTCTTAATTAACACATCTTTATTCTTAACTGATTCTTTTAATAATATATAGTATTCTGTATCTACAGCATTTATTTGAGGACCAACAAACATATCACATTTAGCTAAATCCTCACCTATCAATTTTCTTATTTTAGGATCTTCTTCTTGAACATACATAACTTCAAGTTCAGACTTATATAGGTTTATATCTACAGGTCTATCACAACAAACTAACCAGAATTCATAATCAATAGTGTTATAAAAATCTCTTAGATTATTTATAACATTAATTTGATTTTGTGTATCAGTTATAAATATATTTCTAGGTTCAATTCTAATACCTGAAATATATTGATGTCCTGTCATAGCAGTTCCTTTAGCTTCCATCATACCATCTTTAATATCAACTAATGGTAACCAATCTTCTGTACTTATAAAACCACTATTGTTTGTCTTCTTGTTCGCCATAGCACTTACACCAACCTCTCCATCTATAATCTCTTTGATTTGTTAAAAACGCATATATATTTACCGTAAATGACCATATATTCATTTGATTAGGAACCGGTATTATCATAATACCTGTAATCAAGAATGGTAGTAAATCGATAAATACATCCATTAATGTTTGTGGGTTATTAATAAATATTAACAAAAATGTTAATATTCCACCTGATCCAAATATTATCAAATCAATTCTTCTAAAAATACCAAATATTAACATCGACCTTTTAGAATTGGCCGGTATTAAGAAATTGTTATCTTCCATAGTATCACACCCTTTTATTTTTTATCATTGGTTGCAGCATATAATGCTTGCATTCTACCTACCTCAGCATCAGTTTCCTTAGCAACTTTACTAATTTGATCAACTATAGCTTTTAAAGCTCTTTTTTGATCATCATCCAAATTTGATTGTTTTCTAATAACATTATATAATTCTTTCAACATATCAAAATCTTCAGCGCAATTTTCTGGATTAGCTATAGACAATTTTTGTGCAACATCAATAACAATGTCAGCTTCCTTACTTTTCTTAAATGCTTTCATAACAGTTTCGCATGCATTAACATATGCTTGTTTAACGTCTTTATCACTTAAAGCCTTTTGTTGTTCATGTATCATTGTATCTGTTTCATTAATAAGTGCTTGCTTAAGTTGGTCACTATTTAATAGTTTCGCACGTTCTTCAGCGATTTCACCATCTAACTTATCTATTTCTTCCTTGCATGTATCTTTATATAGTTCGGCATCTAATTTAGACATTATACTTGCTATTTCAGAGTCACCCATTAAAACGCCAGTTGAATTTCCACCATCATCAGCAACACACCAATCACCATCGTCATTTGCAGTACCCCATTTTTTATTATTCGATTCTTGAAGTTTTATATATTCATCATCTGTCGAAGATAACGTTCTACCAAGTTCTTTTTCTTTTTTTGCTAATTCTCTTGCAAAATCAGCATGTTTTTTCGCTTCAATTTCATTATTAAAGCTTTCTTTAGTACTTCTTGCTTCTACTTCAGCCATGGAGTCAATAAGTCCGTCCATTTGTGTTGCCGTTAATTCAATTGGCTTTCCTGATGAATCTCTTAAAGCTGTACCATCATCGCCAGCAGCATATCTCTTACCGTCAGATGTTTGTATTCCCCATTTTTTATTATTAGCTTTTAACATTTCTCTTTTTTCATCATTACTTAAAGATCTACCAAGTTGTTTTTCCTTTTTTGATATTTCATTAGCCAAATCTTGTTTTTTTCTCTCTTCCACTTTAGAATTCCATGCATTTCTAGCTTCTGACCCTGCAGGAGCCGCAGCTGCAGCAGCAGCTTCTTGTCTTAAAACATTAGCTTTCGCTGCAGTATTACCAGAAGTATTCTTTTGTTCTAAATACTTATTATAATTTTCGCCGCTAATTGATGCAGCTTGAGCATCTCTTTGACTTTCAAGATTTTTCTTTTTATCAACTTTCTTAGTGATTGAACTATTGTCTTTATATATTGTATTAACAACATTACCATATTTAGCATTAGCCTCAGCTAATTTTGAAGCTTGTGGATTCATATATTTAACACCAACTTGTCTACCAGCTTGTTGAGCAGCAGCTCTTACATCTTTCATTGTAACATCATCAAGCCATGATAGTTTTGTGTTTTGGGCTGCTTTAGAGCCTTTAATCATTCCCCTTAGAGCACCTTTAAATCCACCTGTCTTAGCTCCAGCTTCAAGTCCTTGTCTAGCACCAACTGCGCCCTTGTAAAATTTGCCAACATTTTGTCCTGCTTTCTTAATACCGTCTCCATATTTCTTAACAGTAGATCCAACTCTACTAGCATTACTCTTCATTTCATTAAATGCTGATAAACCATTAAATTTTCCTTTTAATGCATCGTCCATTGAACCTATAATATTCTTTAAAATACCAGGAGCATCAAATCCAAATTTTAATAGACCTAGTGTTAAAAAGAATGTTGAAAATAATCTAAACGAAAATGTATCCATATTCTAACACCACCCTATCCTAACAATATTTCATTTAATACTGCTGTATTAATTGAATTTATAATATCTGGTAAAATCGTACACATAAATAATATGAATGATATAACCGCTACTCTAACGAATACATCAATGTATGTATTTAACAGATCTTTAAACCAATTATCAAAGTTTTCTTTTTTAAACATTCTCATCATAATTGGAACAGGAGCAAATATTTGTAGAGCAAACAATCTAAATAAACGTCCTGCAATCGAATAAACATAACCTATACCAAATACCAATAATATAATTCCTGCAATAGATGAAATAATTGGGAATTTTTCTATATGTTCATTATCACTCCAAGTTTTACTCTTCTTCATGACTAAAGTTGTCCAGAATGGGTGTTGTGCTTCACAGTTATCTATAAGTGATTGAACAAATCCTTGTTCAGTTACAGAGAAATTATCATTACTAGGACTTACAAAATATTCACTACATGATTCAGCGTCATAGTCATTAATATAATCACCATAAGTTTTATTTACAGGATGTACAAATGTCATCCATGTCATCATTGATATTCTTTTACCTCTCGTCATAACACGAGATACACCTTGTTCTTTACCTAAAATCATTGCAGGTATTGTATCACTTGCTAATACATGGTTTTGGAATAAACTCATATATCTAAATATCAAAGGCATCAATATAAGCATAACCATACTAAAGACTATCCTCTTTAACATAGCCGTAGGTTTCATCTGATCTTTAACATATCTACCATCTGGTTGCATAACATATAATAATAAGTTATATGCAAATATAAATACCATAACTATAGAAATAATCATGTATATTCTTTGAGATAAAGCTTCATATAATTGTTGACCTAATGCTGTAGATCCAAATAAATCAAGTTTAGCCAAAACAAAGAATACGTTAAATATTACATCTATAAGTGCATATATACCAAAATCTATAGTATTATTAAATATAACAAATAACGCATCATTTACTATATCCATAGTATCGCCTGATAAAAACATACTATCACCCTATCTAATCTATATAAACATAGGTACAATTACCTATCATAATACACTATTATCATTATAATATTTATTCAATATTTATTCAATAAAATAAGTAAATAAAAAGCCCAATTTTCATTGAACTTTTAATATTTTTGTAAATAATTGTAAATTAATCTTTTTTAGGCTTTGCAACTATTGTTGTTTTATTATTAAAATCTATTGAATCTATTATTTTTTGGCCTGTTTCAACATCAAATCTCTTAAGTATATCTATGTAATCATTATTAACTTTTCCATATGATAATAATTGCCATAAGATACTGTTATTTATTCTCTTAGGATCATCAAATTCAATAATAAAATCACTTATATTTCTTTTGATTTTTCTGTTAATAACATCCATATCTATTTTGATATTACTATAGTATTTATTAGTGATATCAATAAACTCTTTTAATTTACCTTTATTAGGCGAATTACCGACATTTGCACATATATATCCATCACCTTCATCAGCTGATGAACTAGATGCAGTATTAACAACATTTTTATCAAGTAATTCCCTATAATAATCTGATGTTTCATCAAAATTTGCATCCATAATTAGATTTAAATAAACAATATATTCATATAATGATAAACCTGTTTTTTCAATAACATCTACAGGTATTTTTATGCTTATATTTACTCTTTCATTGTTGATATTTAACTCTTCTTCAACATATTCTTTATTAACTTCTTTAGGTTCTTCTGGTAAAATTACCTCTACTTCCTTATATTCAGCAAAAGTAAATTTATCCATTCTCTCATTTATCACTTTAACAGCTTCATCCATGTCAAAATTACCTGATATTATAAGCGTCATATTCTTTGGATGATAAAAATATCTATATGCATCATTTATGTTTTTCGATGTAATACTATCTATATCATCTAAAGTACCTACTATTTCATGTCTATAATTAGAGTTTTTATAGAATGATCTTATATTTAAGAAGTATAATTGCCTTGCAGGATTATCCATAGCTCTTTTAGCTTCTTCTTTAATAATCCCTCTCTCATTATTAACTGTTTCATCAGTATAATATGGTGTAAAAACATAATATAATAATAAATCTAAGCATTCTTTAAAATAATTGGTATTATATACAACATAATTAGTTCTTTCACTAGAAGTCATAGCGTTTATTGAAGCTCCATAAGGTGCATATAAATCACTTACTTCTACACCATCCATATGAAATGATAAGTGTTCTAAGAAATGCGCTAAACCGAATGGTATTTCACATACATCTTCTTCACCTTTAAATCTAAATTTATTATTTTTACCTCCAAATGGAGTAAATAAAGATAAGAAATAACTATTTACATTTTTATTAGGATAAAAATATACAGTTAAACCATTAGATAATACATCTTTATATATTTTTTCAGTTGTTTGATTTATTTCTATAGTTTCCATGATTATTCTCCTTTAAGTACATATATAGTATGTATCTTATATTTATCTTTCATAGACTTAACTTCATCTAGTTTAATTTGTTTAACTAACTCTCTTTTTTCATCACATGATAATAATCCTAATACGTTTACATTAAACATTTCATCATATATATTATTTAAAGAATCATATACATTATCATAGCTTTTATATATTTGTTTTTTCTTATTTTCAAACATATCTTCCGTTATATTATCCATATCATCAATTGATTCTTGAATTGCATCCATAGTTTTTTTGATATTTGCATTATCAACGCTTGTATCTATACGCACAAAACTACAGAATCTATTTGTTGATGAATCTACATTATAACATAGTTGATATTTTTCTCTAACAATACTAAATAATCTAGAATCCATTCCAAAGCCTAAACACCTAGAGTATAAAACCATTTTTTGATACTCTTCAAGATCAAATTTATCAATATCATACATTAAAACTATTTGAGCTTGTTTAAGATCTTTTTTAGTTTCTTCAATTTCCACTGGCTTATCAATTGGTTTATTTACATATATGTAATCAATATCTTTATTAATACTCTTATGAATTATATTGTTATCTATATAATCTATATATTTATCTTCAATATCACCTAATAAGAATACATTTATATTTGAATTATTAATTATATATTCATATTTTTCTTTTAATTGTTCCATTGTTAAAGTATCTATTATCTCATCTTCAACATAGAAGAAAGATGCTGCTGTTGGATCATCAAAGAAATTCTTTTTTGAATTCATATCAGCTATATATGCTGGATTCTCATTTATTCCTGCATATGATTTCTTCATACTTCTCTTAACAAAATCTAAATCCTTATCATCAAATACTGGATTATTAAATACTTCAAAAGGAAAAGTAATAGCTTCCTCACTAAAATCATCATTAACTAATTTAGGATTAATAAATGATGCATTTAATCCAAATGTTACCATTCTTCCATCTCTATCAATTGATAAAAATAAATCTTCATCATATAATTCTTCACACTTAATAAACTTATCAATCTTATTTCTGTATTTTTCAGAAGTATAATTTAATAATACCTTTAAAGCTGATACAACATATAAATCTTCTAATGCCTCAAAAGAATAATTAACATGTAAGTCTATAGTTTTAAACTTATCAGTTTTATAAGTATGTAGTTTATAATTACCTTTATCTACTGTTTTACTATTCATATACAAGTACCTCCCTTATTTCTTAACAATTATAACATAAATATGATATTATTAATATAAGAATAGAGGGTATAAAAAATGGAAGCAGTACACTTAGTAACCGATAAAAAAAATATAGCTGATATTGTATTATTACCAGGCGATCCACTTAGAGCTAAATACATAGCAGAAAATTTCTTAGAAAATGCTGAATTAGTTAATACAATTAGAAATATGTTTGCTTTTACAGGAACATATAAAGGAAGAAAAATAACTGTCATGGGTTCAGGTATGGGTATGCCATCTATGGGTATATATGCATATGAACTTTATCATTTATATGATGTAAAAAAAATAATAAGAATTGGTACTGCTGGTTCAAATAACCCTAAGATAAGAATTGGCGATGTTGTTTTAGCAACTGGTGCATTCACTGTATCCAATTATGCATTTTCATATTCAAATGAAGATAAACATTTTGAGAAAGCTACACCATCATTAGTTAATACAATTGAAAAAACTGCAAATGAATTAAATATACCTATTGTTAAAGGACCAATTATAACAACTGATATATTTGATGTATATGTAGATGGTGAACATATTAAAAAGGCATGTCCTATAAATGATGAAATATTAGCTAAAGAAATGGAATCATTTGCACTATTTCATATAGCAAGAAAAGAAAACAAAGAAGCAGATGCACTTATATCTATAGTTGATTCAGAATATGATGATAATATGATTACACCAGAAGATAGAGAAACAAAATTAAACAAAATGATAAAGCTTGCTTTAGAAAGTATAATAAAAGAGGATTAAATATCCTCTTTTTATTTATTACAATTATCACATATACCATCTAATATAAGTGAATGATTTAATATTTTACATCCATCTAATTCATCACTTATCTCAATTGGACATGTATGTAATTCTTTTACTTTATTACATTTAATACATTTAAAATAATGTTTATGTTCTTCTTTAATAATATATATTATTTCATCATCTATTACATTCTTTTCAATTATATTATTTTCTTCTAAAGTTTTAAGAGTTCTATACACTGTTGATTGATCAATATTTAGCTTATTGATTATATTTTTAATTGTACTATTAACACTTAATTCATTGATAGCATCTAATACTTGTATTCTTTGATTAGTAACTTTTAATCCATGTTTAATTAATAATTCATTCATATTAAACTCCTATTAAATTAAGTAATATACCCATGATTGAACCTATAAAATATATCAATGCAACAATAAGTAAGTTTTCTTTAATATTCTTATTTTGTTTAAATAATATAATTAAACCAACACCAGCACCCGTTAATAATCCACCTATAGCAGTACCTAATGAAATAACATCACTTAAATAGAATTCAGTTAAAGCAATAGATGCACCACAGTTTGGAATTAATCCTATTAATGCTGCAATAAAAGGAGCAAATATTGTATTCTTCATAAATAATTGTTGTAAGTTATCTTCACCAATAATTTCAAATAATAGATTAATAATGAAAGTAACTATAATAATAAATAATACTGTTTTTAAAGTATGTATTAATGATGATTTAATAATTGAATGATCACAATCACAATGATCATCATCACACATATGATAATCTTCATGTTTTGTTTTAACATCTTTCTTTCTAATTATTAAATCAATAATATAACCAAATATAATACCTATTAATACTTTAATACCTATTATTTTTAATATTTCAATTAATGTTGTTCCATCACCTAATTTACCTAACATAATTAATAACATTTCATCACTTGTTGATAAGTATACACTTATTAATGTACCAAGTGATATTATTCTAGTTACATATAAATTAGTACATAAAGCAGAAAAACCACATTGAGGTATAGCTCCTAATAAACCACCTATGATAGGTCCAGTCTTTTTAGATTTAGCTAATACTTCTTTTCCTTTTTTACCCATCTTATGTTCAACAAATTCAATAAGAATAAATGCAATAAATAAGAATGGTAATAGTTTAGCAGCATCCAAAAAAGTATCTAATACTACGTCTAATAACATTTCCATAATTTCAACTCCTTAATGCAAATAATTTGCAACAAATAAATTATAATATAGATGCAAAAAAATTGCAATAAAAAATAGATGTTATAAAACATCTATTAAATATGCATGCACTGCTAGTCTTGTATTATGGTTATCATAACAAGTAGATAAAGTTAATATATTCTTAGTTTCACTTATATCTTCATTATACTTATACATAGATCTATCTTTTATTGTATTTAAGAATTTCTTATAATCTGAATCACTTGAGAACCTTGTATTTATATAATAATCCTCTACTTGTACTTTATATACAGAGAATATCTTATATATGTATACTTTATCATTAATGATTAATTGAATATTACGATTAGATTCATCATTATTCCAATCTTTATGAGTTGTATTTATTAAACTTCCAAACATAGTTTTATTCTTCATTGCATGACCAAATATAACTATATTTCTATCAGTACCATCAAATTTATTTCTGTAATCAGAATAAATCCAACCGCCTTCATTCCACTTTTTATTAAAGTTATGTTTTAAATAATATTCATTATCATTTCCTCTAACAACAGGATAATTAATATTTGTATTATTTACTCTTATCCATGCAACTGTATCAGAATTAGTTTTCTTTAATTTATCAAAATCAATTTTAACATCATCTTCATTATCAGCATTAACTTCTATATAATCATCAAGTGTTTCAACTATTTCTTGTGTATCTTTAGCAGATGTTAAATATATAGATATTTTATATGCTGAGAATACAAATATCCCTAAAAAAATAAACAAGAATATTAAAGCTATTAATCTCTTAACACTCAACTTGTATCTTACTTTTTTTGCCATATAAATTCCTTCTTATAAATGGTGTTCTGAGCGGGAGTTGAACCCGCGATCTTTCGCTTAGGAGG
>JAFXXB010000011.1 GCA_017542465.1 Bacilli bacterium
ACCATGCTTTAGAAAAGAAGGTGGATCTCATGGATTAGAAGAAAGAGGTCTATATAGAGTTCATCAATTTGAAAAACAAGAAATGATAGTTATTTGTAAAGCAGAAGATGCTATGAAATACTATAATGATATGTGGAAATATACAGTTGATGTATTTAGAAACTTAGATATACCTGTTAGACAACTTGAATGTTGCTCAGGTGATTTAGCTGACCTTAAGGTTAAATCATGTGATATTGAAGCATGGAGTCCAAGACAACAAAAGTATTTTGAAGTTGGATCATGTTCAACATTAGGTGATGCACAAGCTAGACGTTTAGCTATTCGTGCTAAAGGAAATGAAGGAACATATTTTGTTAATACATTAAATAATACAGTTCTTGCATCTCCTAGAGGATTAATTGCCTTAATTGAAAATAATTATCAAGAAGATGGAAGTATTAAGATTCCTAAAGTATTACAACCTTACATGGGTGGTAAAGAAAAGATTGAAGTATGTAAATAAAAGTATGATTTAATCATACTTTTTATTTTTAATGATATAATTAAATTAGAATAGAGGTTGGCTGTATGAATGAAAATAAAGAAGAAGTTACAATAAATATTAATACTGAAGATAATATTGAACCATTTCAAGAAGTAAAAGAAGAACAACCAAAGGTAGAGGAGAAAAAAGAAGAAAAGAAATCTCCATTATTAAAAATAATAATTATCATTATTATTTGTTTTGTTGCCCTAATTGGTTTAACTATAGGTTTAATATTATTCTTTGCATTACATGATTGGTCTAAGATTGAATGGGATAAAGAATATGGAGTTTATAATAGTAAAATCTTATCTCATGGAAATGCAGAATTAGCTGTTAAAGCATATGATAAAGATGGTAATGAAATAAAAAATATAACTTTTACAGCTACATGTGGTGAAATAGTTAATACTGATGGATGGAAGGTTACTTGGAAAATACCTGATGAAAATAAAAAGTGTACAATTACAGCTAAAACTCCAAAAGGTAAAAAAGTAAAAAAGAGTTTTATAATATATAAAACTAATAGAGAACTTCCAGCAGGAATAAAAAATGAAGAACCTGAAACTGAAGAAACAGATTCAGATGGTGATGGTATAACTAATTTTAAAGAAAAAGAAATAGGTACTGATCCATATTTGATGGATACTGATTCAGATGGATTAATAGATAAGATAGAAGTTGAATATACTAAAACCGATCCTTTAAAAACTGATACAGATGAAGATGGTATTAAAGATGGAGATGAAATAGAATTAGAATTAGATCCATTAAAGAAGGATTCTAAAGGCGATGGAGTTAATGATTCTGATAGAACATTAACATATGAATATAATGAAGAAGATTTAGGTGTTAAGTTAAAAATAACTGGTAAAGGTAATTTAGCGTCTACATTTATTGATACTATATCTATACCAAATTTTAAAGATGTAAATGGTTTATTAGATAAAGCATATGATTTCTATACTGATGGAAAACTAGATAATGCTGAAGTAAGAATTAAATATAACTTAGCTGAATTAAATGCTAAGGGTATAAATGAAGATGATTTAACTTTATATTATTTTAATGAAGATGAGAAAAAACTTGAAAAAGTAGAAACTACTGTTGATAAAGTAAATAAAGAATTAATAGTTAAATTAAATCATTTTTCTAAATATGTAATTGGTAGTACAACTATAGAAGTAACTGAATTAAAAGCAGACGTTGTATTTGTCATAGATAATTCAGGATCGATGTATACAGATGATCAAATGCATGCAGCAGGAAGAAAATTTGCATCAGGTATGAATGGAAATGATCCGGATTTTAAGAGAATAGAATTAACAAAGGAAGCTATAAATAAATTTAACGGTAATTATAGATTTGCAATAGGAGAGTTTGCAGGAAATTACAAGACTATACAAGGATTTACAAATGATAAAAACTTAGTTAAAACTAAAGCAGATAGTATGAAATCTAATTGGCAAGTACAATTGACAGGAACAGATATTGTAAGTGCTTTAAGAGGTGCTATTAATGAATTTGGTAATGATAAAAATGGACATTATGTATTATTAATGACTGATGGTGAAGATACCACTGGTAGATTATCATCAAGTAAAAGCCAAATAATAAACTCAGCTAAAGCTAAGAATGTTAAAGTATGTGTTATTGGATTAGGTAGTGAATTAAATAATGATGATTTAAATGAAATAGCTAAAGAAACAGGATGTGTAGCCAACTCAGTAACAAAAGCAGAGGGATTAAATCAATTATATGAAATAGTTGGTTCTAATATAAATTATGGATTAACTGATTTAGATGGTGATGGCGTATCTGAAAGTAGATTAATAGCTGATTCAGGCTTTATTACTTTAAGAGATGGATTTAATTTTCCAAACCCTGGTTATATAGAACAAGAAACTGGTGGACAATGCTATGGTATGGCATTCTTTGCATCATTATATTATCAACAAAAACTACCATTAAAAGAAGGTCCTAAAAAAACTGCTAAGTTGGGATTTATATATCCATATGAATCTATAGGGTATGATTTATCTGGTACTTATTTTGAAGATCAAACAAAGAATTTGTACGATTATTATACAAAAGATCCAGCATTACAATATCTTCGTGATGTTTCGGACACTCCACCTGATTATAGAGATAGGGTAGAAAATGGCGTATTTAAAATAAGTGATAAATATCGCGATATGTTTAACAAATCCGGCGTTATGGTTAAAGAAGTTGATTGGAAAGGTGAAATTGAAGGCAAGAAATATACAAAAGTAGAAAGAGCTAGAATAGATATTACAAATGAAAAGTTCAAAGAAGCTACTCCTGAAGATTATCAATTACATAATGCTATTTGGTGGTTATTTATTCATCAAAATCAAATGAAGGGCACTAGTTTTGCTAATACACCTGATAAAGCTTATGAAGAATTAATTGAGAATCTAAAAAATGGTATTCCTCAACCAATTAATATTGGTAGTCATGGAATAAATATTATAAGAGCTTATATTAATGTTACTAAGCCTGAATATAAATTTGAGGTATATGATAATAATTTTCCTGGTGAGACAAGGTATATTTCTGTAAGGAAAACTAGAATTTATTCGGTAGAAGATAATATAAAATATGCTATTGTTGATCCATTACATCCTAACCCAAAAGAACAATTTGTGTTTGAATATGATAAAGATAAAAATGGTACTCCTGATAATATAAAGGTCGATTTATCTTACATAAATATAGAATAGTATGTTAATTAACATACTATTTTACATTTATATATCTATTTTTGATTGAATAAATAGTATAATTATAATAGGTGATAATGATGGCAAGACGTAGAAAAGCTAGTACAATGTTAAAAAGTTTAAAACCATCAGTTCAAGTAACGGGGATAATACTTATTCTTATAGGTATTATAGGTTTTGGTGTGTTTGGACCAGTTGGTAGATACATCAAATGTTTTGGTGTGTTCTTATTTGGTAATTATTTTGTATTATTTGATATCATTATGTTTGCATTAGGTACATTTATGTTATTTACTAAGAAACTACCTAACTTTGTTAGCATGAAACTAATAGGTATATATTTATTTGTATTATCTGTATTAGGTATATTAAATATGAATAGAATTACTCAAGGAGTAAGTTTAGATACAACATTTAATGTATTTAGAGAAAACTATTTAGTAACTGTATCATCTAGTTTATTCAGTAATATATCATTAACTGGATCTGGTATAGTTGGTTTATTTGTTTCATGGTGTTTTACAGCATTATTGAGTAAGATTGGTGCAATGATAGTCATGGTAGTACTTGCTATTGTTGGTATAGTATTACTTTTCAACATTGACTATGGCAAATTATTCAGTGATTTATTTGAAAACTTTAAACAATCTTATGCTGAATATAAAGCTGAAAGAGAAGCGAAGCGTGAAGAAAGAGAAAAGAAGAGAAAAGAAGAGGAAGCATTACATCAAGGAGAAGTACTTGCATATGATCAAGAACAAGAACTTGATGAGATGGTTAATAATAGTAAGAGAGTAGTTTCTTCATTAGATGAATTAAAACATAATGAAGAAGAAGCTAAACCATCAGGTGTTGTTGAAACAGTTCCTGAAATATCTATAGGTGCTACATTTAATTCTAATTATCAGTTACCTTCGTTAAATGAAGTATTAGATAAACCTAAGAAAAAAGAAGAAGGTCAATCTGCAGAATTTATTAAGAGTACTACAATACAATTACAAAATGTATTACAAGACTTTGGTATATCTGGTAAGGTTGTAGCTATTCATGAAGGACCAACAGTTACTCAATTTGAAGTGGCAGTTAAAAATGGTACAAGAGTAGCTCAAATAACTTCTATATCTAAAGAAATAGCATTAGCATTAGCTGCTAAAGATGTACGTATTGAAGCTCCAATACCTGGTAAAACTACAGTAGGTGTTGAAATACCTAATAAAAATCCAGTCGGTGTACCAATTAGAGAAGTAATTGAAATAAAGAGAAAAGAAATGTCAGGAATGAAATTACCTGTATCTTTAGGTAAAGATATCATGGGTAATAATATAATTACTGATTTATCTAAGATGCCACATTTACTTGTAGCTGGTTCTACTGGTTCAGGTAAATCTGTATGTGTTAACTCTATGATTGCTTCATTACTTATTTGTAAGAGACCTGATGAGGTAAGAATAGTGTTAGTTGACCCTAAGAAAGTAGAGTTATCAAACTATAATGGTGTTCCACATCTTTATTATCCTGTTGTAACTGATCCTAAGATGGCATCAGTAGCATTACAAAACATGGTTAAAGAGATGGAAAAACGTTATCAAATGTTTGCTGATAATAAAGTTAAGAATATAACAGGTTATAATGAAATGATGGCTAAGGAAATGAAAAAGAATCCTGAAGATAAATCATTACAATTAATGCCTTATATATTAATAATTATAGATGAGTTAGCGGATCTTATGCTTGTTGCAAGAAAAGAAGTTGAAGATTCAATCATGAGAATAACTCAAATGGCAAGAGCTGCAGGTATTCACTTAATTGTTGCAACTCAAAGACCATCTACAGATGTTATTACTGGT
Organism: Bacilli bacterium; assembly: GCA_017542465.1. Classification (GTDB taxonomy): domain Bacteria; phylum Bacillota_I; class Bacilli_A; order RF39; family UBA660; genus UBA6985. Next base: position 5,118 of record JAFXXB010000011.1, read on the forward strand.
GTAGTTAAAGCTAATATTCCATCACGTATAGCATTTGCTGTTGCATCCCAAGTAGACTCAAGAACAATTCTTGATGGATCTGGTGCAGAGAAGTTATTAGGTAAAGGTGATATGTTATTTAAACCTATGGGTGAAAATAATGCCTTACGTATTCAAGGTAACTTTATATCAGATGGTGAAATAGAAAAAGTTATAAGATATGTATCTTCTCAACAACCACCTCAATATGAAACGATGGCTGCTCAAGAAGAATCAAGCGAAGGATATGCTGGAGGTTCAACTGGACCTAAGAAGGCATCTGATGATCCTTTATATAATGAGATGCTTGAATATGCTGTAAGAGCAGGTTCTATATCAGCATCTAAATTACAAAGACAATTTGGTGTAGGATTTAATCGTGCATCTAAGATAATCGATGAATTTGAAGCAGATGGTATTGTTGGACCTCAAAAAGGATCTAAGCCTAGAGAAGTGTTAATTAAAATGGAGGGAGTTACTCCTAATTCCGAAGAATAAAAAAGTGTTGACTTATTAATAATAAGCTTTATAATACAAGGTAGAATGGTTTACACAATTTGACAAATCTACCCTTAAGTTATATAATAGGACCTACATTTAACGGAATAAGGGGGATTTATATGAAAGGATTTATTCTAGATTATATTAATGAAAATGAATATAAGAAGCTAGAAAGAGCATTAAAAAAATATAATATGCTTGCTTTCAAAAAGCTTAATTTCGAATATTATCCAGCATTAAGAAGTGGTAATTTCTTAGGTGAGTTAATTGAAGAAAATAAAGAAAAAAATACTCAAACATATGAATTAAAATTACCAAGTGATATCTTATTCACACAAGTACATGGTGAAGTTAAAATAAGATATATAGTATATAATGATCAAAACACTGTTATGTTAGATACTATAATGCCAACTGACATTTTACTAGAAGGTCATGTAGCAGAGTTAACTACATATAAAGGTGTAATGATATCTAAACAAAATGCAGAAAAAGATAAATTTATGATTAATTTATTCTCAGCATTAGATAATAATAAATAAAATTGCAAGTAATTGCAATTTTTTTATTTTATTTTTCGAGATTTATACCTTCTATCGTTAATAAGAATAGTAGGAGGGTATAATATGAAAGAAAAAAGTATTATCGCTTTTAATAAAAATAAAAAATATGTTGATAAATTGATGATTTTGGAATTATCAAAATATTTAGATATTCATTTTAAAGAAAACTCAAAATCGTTTATAGATTTAAAAATGATAAACAATGTTTCAAATAAAAAGATTAAAATAATTAATATATCTAAATTTGATATTAAAGGTGATTTATCAACTATTACAAGGCAAGTAAATAATAAATCACGTAAATTATATACTTCAAATAATCCAGGATATACTATTGTTTTAATTAAAGATTGTAATATTCTTGTTGAAATCGGTAAACTTGGAATTGATAAAACCTTTTGTAGAAAAGTACCTTATATAAAACTTCCTTCTTATAACCGTTTAAAAGAATTGGTTGAGAATGGTGTTTATTATAAATCAACATATAACCCGATTTCTAAAGATGGAATAATCTATCATCATTTTCTTGTTCCTGTTAAAATTATTAAGCATAAAGAAAATTATATTGTAAGATATGTTATCAAAGAATATACTAAAAACCCCATTTTGAATAGTAAATTTTATTATCATCAAATTGAATTTTTTAAATAAAAAAGGAATTACCGATACGCATCATATAGAATACGTACTTTTGGTAATTCCTTTAATTGAATTTATCATATTATTATCTTCAAGTCAAATAAAAAGAACTCTTCCATTGTAATCTATGAAAGAATTCCTAGTTTACACACGTCCTAAACGGGCAATGGTATGAGTTCTTGTTATTAATGATAAGGCAATATTTTTTATTTGTCAAACAAATAATTATATCTTACTAGCATATAATAACTATTATATGTTATTATATCAGTGGTGATTTATATGGCATCATTCACTAAAAATATAAAGGATGAAATAACTAAGATTGAAACTAATAAGTTAGAGTCAATTGCAGAAGTAAATGGCTTTCTTATGTTATCAGGTATATTCTTTGATAATAAGTTAAATATCTATGTTGAAAATAACTCTGTAGCTAGAAGAATATTTTCATTACTTAAAAGAATATACAACATAAACATAAGAATAACTATTCGTACTCAAAAGAGATTTAAAACTAAAACAATCTATATACTTGAAATAAGTGATAAGTTAGATTTTATCCTTAAAGATATAGAAGATATGAAAAAGAATATCTTAGATTATTCTGATGAAGAAAGAGCATCTTTCTTAAAAGGATGTTTCTTAGCTAATGGATCTATAAATGATCCATCTAAATCTAAATATCATTTAGAGATATTTGCAAAAGATGAAGAAACAGGTAAGTTAATAAATAATTTATTTCATTCATTTGATTTATCATCTAAAATAATTAAAAGACAAAAAGAATATATGATATATGTTAAAGCTGCTGAAGAAATATCAGACTTTATTAAAATGTTAGGTGCTATAGAATCATTATTCTATTATGAAGATATAAGAATTTATAGAGATCATAAAAATATGGTTAATAGATTAAATAACTGTGAACAAGCAAATGTTGAAAAGTCATATGCATCATGCCAAGAACAACTTGAGAACATCAAATATCTAGAAGAACATGACTTGATGGATTTACTTGATGAAAAAGTAAGATTAGTTATAGATTATAGAATAAAATATCCTGAAACAACTCTACAAGAGCTAGCAGATATTATATCTATGGAAACGGATTATAACTTAACTAAATCAGGTATTAATCATCATTTTAGAAAGATTAAAGATTTAGTTAATAAAGATAAGAATAAGGAAGTATAATTCCTTATTTTTTATTTACTATAAAATATACATATAATATAATTATATAAGATAGGTGATTATAATATGAATAATAAAGGGTTAAATATTGTATGGATATTATTAATACTTGTTCTAATAAGTATAGCTTGTATTTTAATTATCCCTAATTCAATTAAAATGTATAATAATCTTAAAAAAGATATATTTGTTTCATATGCAAATGACGTAATAGATGCATCGGATAAAACATATACAGCATCATCTTCAGATAGACAATCCGAAATATATGTATATGAATTAAATAAAGATTTAAAAGATACATTAAAGATTGATAATAGTTATGAAGGGTTTATAGTTATTGATGTTCGTGATATCAATGTTAAGTATATTTTATATATACATAATAAAGATTATCAAATAATAGGTAAGGATGTAACTGGAACTAAAATAACTAGAAATGATCTACAATACTATAATAAAAATGATTGGTTAAATCTTAAAAATCTATATCAAGTATGTAGAACATATGAAAAAGATGTATCATTTGATTGTTTAAATAAAGAAGGATATATAATTGCTCAATAACTCGTTTAATACGAGTTTTTTTTATGCTATACTATATCTAGGTGATTAAAATGTTATATATAGGTTCACATGTATCATATAAAAAAGATAGTCAATTAATTGGTTCACTTGAGGAAGCATTATCATATGGCTCTAATGCTTTCATGTTCTATACAGGTGCACCTCAAAATACATTAAGAGATAAAATAGATGACATGAAAACTATTAAGGCTCTACAAATAATGAAGGCTAATGATTTGTTACTTGAAAATGTAATAGTACATGCACCTTATATAGTTAACTTAGCTAATAATACAGATCCAACTAAGTTTGAGTTTGCATATACCTTTTTAAGACAAGAATTAGATAGATGTGAAACTTTAGGTATTAAATATATGGTATTACATCCAGGTTCAGCTGTAGGACAAGATAGAGATGTCGCATTAAATAATATTATTAAAGGTTTAAATAATATATTATTAAAAGAAGATACTACAACAATACTTTTAGAAACCATGGCTGGTAAAGGTACTGAACTAGGTATTAACATTGATGAACTTAAATACATAATTGATGGTGTAGAATATAAAGATAAAATAGGTGTATGTCTAGACACATGCCATTTAAATGATTCAGGAATTGATATAAATAACTTTGATGAATATTTAGATGAATTCGATAAAAATATTGGAATAGATAGAATCAAATGCGTACATATAAATGACAGTAAGAATGTTTTAGGATCTCATAAAGATAGACATGAAAATATTGGACTAGGTACAATTGGATTTGATCCTTTATTAAGTGTTATATATAATCCTAGATTAGATAATATACCTAAGATATTAGAAACACCTTATGTGGATAAAGAATATCCTCCATATAAGTTTGAGATTGAAATGATTAGAAATAAATCATTCAATCCAAATCTATATAATGATATTATTAATTATTATAAAGAAAGGAAATAGTCATGAAGAATATTAAGAATGAATTAAGTGATAACAAGATTCATGATTATTTAAATCCTGACTATGTATATATACCTATATTAGATGGATATAGAATAGATGTAGAAGAGAATAGTAAAGTATATAAAGAAGATATACTTTTAACTAATAAAGATGATCTACATATCTATTCACCTATATCTGGTAAAGTTATAGGTAAAACTTCATCTTTATTACTTAAGAATAAACAAGTAACTTGTTTAGTTATTGAAAATGATTTTAAAGAATCGGTAAGAAAGAATAAAGGTGTAGTAAGATACATAAGTGATTATAGTAAAAGTGAATTAATAGATTTAATAAAAACATATCAAGCATCTAAAGTTAATCTATATAATAAAGCTACACATTTAGTTATAAATGGTATAGATAAAGATGCATATGAAAAAACTAGAAGTTATCTAGTTAATGAATATTCAGATAAAATATTAGAGACAGTAGATGCCATTATTAATGTATTAGATATTAAAGATACATTATTTGCTATAAATAATAGTGATACTAATAATGTACTTAATTTATCATCTCACATTGGAACATATCCAAACATTAAACTTAAGTTAATGCCTGATACATATCCAATAGGTTTTAAAACTATATTATTAAATAACTTATATAGTTCTAAACAATTAGATGAAGGTGTAATAGTATTAAATGTTGAAGATGTCTATAATATCTATACAGTATTAAAAAGAAAGAAACCTATATTAGAGAAAATTATTACTATATCTGGTAATTCAGTAGAAAATAGTATGGTTGTTAGAACTAAGATAGGTACATCTCTACAAGATTTAATTACTCATACATGTAAGATAGGTAATGATAAATATTATGTAGTAGTCAATGGTTTAATAAGTGGTCTTACTTTAGAGAGTTTAAACTCAGTTATTACAAATGATGTAAGATCCATTTTCTTAAATACAGAAGATGTACAAAAAGAAGTAGCTTGCATCAACTGTGGACTTTGTAATCTTAAATGTCCGATGCACTTAAATCCTAAGTATATTAAAGAACATAGTAAAGCAGATAAATCTAAATGTATTAAATGTGGTTTATGTACTTATATATGTCCTTCAAGAATTAATTTTAAACCATATTTAGGAGGTAATGATGAAGAATAATGTATATGTAAGAAGTAAAAGAAGTATTAAAAATATTACTCTTTTAAGAATAGTATTATTATTACCTTTAATAATATATGGTGTATATAAAAATGGTATATATTTATATATAAATAAATATACAAATATCTTAGGTTTATTTAAACCTTTAGTATTTATTCTTATAGGTGCTTTAATAGGTGCTATTGTTAATATATTATATGAATATATAATTAAGAGAAATAAAGATAAATTAATAGATGTAATATTCTCATCATTCCATGTAGAATATGGAATGTTATTAGGTTGTATTGCATCTCTTAATACAAATCTAATAATATATTCAAGTGTTATATTTGTAGTATTTATAATATCTAAGTTCTTAAAGAATAGAATAAATACAATATGTTTTATATTTATAATTATATATGTATTACAATATTATTTATTTGGAGGATTTTCATACCTTAATGCATATGATACATCAAGAGTATTTAACTTTGATTTTATGGATTATATGGTTGGTAGAGGTGAAGGTGGTATTGCAACCACACATATAATATTATTGATAATATCATTACTAGGTATAACAATAACAAATAATAATAAGACTAATATATCCATATCAGCTATAGTTACATCACTTGCTATATTTAGTATATATGCAATTATATCTAATAATAATGTAGGAACTATATTATTACAAAATAGTTATATATTCTTATTCACATATGTAGCAACAGATTATGTTACATCATCTTATACACCTAATGGTCAAGTTATATTTGGTATATTAGTTGGATGCATAACATTTGGATTATATTTTGTTAATCCAATACTAGCTCCATATATATCTATTATAATTGTAAGTTTACTTAACAATTTAATAGATAGAGTAACAAATAAATTGAATAATAATACAAAATAAAATATAATATTAATAGAAAGAAAAGAGGAAAATAAATGGCAAAATTTTGTACAAATTGTGGTGCACCATTAGAAGATGGTAAAGAATGTACTTCATGTGGAAATGGAACTAAGAAAGCTACTGAAGTAAAAGTAGAAGAAAAGAATAATGAAAGTAAAGCTAATAATACAACTAGTACTTCAACTAACTCAGGAGCTAAGAATAAAGTTGCTGCTATCGTATTAGCTTGTCCATTCTTAATTGGTGGATTCGGTATTCATAACTTCTATTTAGGATATACTAATAAGGGTATAGCTCAATTATTATTAACTTTAGTTGGATGGATTTTATGTGGTTTAGGTCCTGTAGTTGCATGGATCTGGGCTTTAGTTGATTTCATTCAATTATTATCAGGATCAATTTCAACTGATGCTAATGGAGTACCATTAGAATAATTGACATATAATATACAAATAAGTAAAAGCATATTCAAGTGAATATGTTTTTTTATGGTAAAATTAAATTAGGAAGATATGGTTAAAATGTTAAAGAAAATAGGTAATAGATTCAATGAATTAAAATTCTATTTTAAGAATATAGATAAAATTTTACTTTTATCTATTTTAATATTTGCAGCATTTGGTTTAGTTGTAGTTTTCTCTGCATCTAATATTACAGCTGTATTATTCTATCATTATGAATCTACATATTTCTTTATGAAACAGTTATATTTCACTTTAGGTGGATTAGGATTAATGTTTTTCTTTGCACTTATATGTAGAGAAAAGAAATACTTTCTATTCTCTATATTTGGTATCTTAGCTTTATTTGTTTTATTTATAAGTTTAAGAACCATGGGATCTATAAATGATTCTCAATCATGGTATACCTTTAAAGGTGCAACATTTCAACCATCAGAGTTTGCTAAAACAATAATTATTATCTTCTTAGCTGGTTGGTATAATAACTTTAAAAGTTATGACAAATGGTGGAAGGTGTTTATTCCATGTGGTTTAGTAGCGGTTCTTTGTTTATTTATTGCACTTGAACCAGACTTAGGTACAGCAGCCGTTATAACAATTATTACTATGTTAATATTCTTTGGATTACCTATTAAAGATAATAAAATAACTATCATGAAATATGCAGTTATATTAATAGGAGTATTAGGTATAGCATTTGTTTATTTAAGACAAGATTATTTTATTAATAAAGAGGCAACATCTAGACAAGAATCTCGTTTAGCTTTTACTAAACCTTGTTCTCGTAGTTTAAATAATGGTTATCAAGTATGTAATGCTTATATAGCAATTAATAATGGTGGATTATTTGGTAGAGGTTTTGGACAAAGTACACAAAAGTTCTTATATTTACCTGAAGCATATACGGACTTTGTTTTCCCAATTGTAGTGGAAGAGATAGGTGTAATTGGTGCTATAGGTGTACTTGTGGCTTATGGATTCTTACTATTTAAGATATTATCAATTGCACGACATGCAACAAATCTACAAGATTCAATTGTAGCATTTGGTACATTTGCATATATATTAATACATATATTAGTTAATTTACTTGGAGTACTTGCACTTATTCCAATGACTGGTATTCCTTTACCATTCTTATCTTATGGTGGATCATTCCTAATTAACTTATTTGTTCTTTTAGGTATGACATTAAGAGTATCAGCAAATAATAGAAGATATAAGAAAGGATAGTTTATATGTCATCTAATTTTAGAGATTTTAAAATTGAAACTAAAGATGGAAAGATACTAAATGTATCTGAACTTTGTAATGCAATAAAATCTACTAAAATAGAAGATGAAGATGTAGCCTATCTTGAAACATTATGTAATAAACTAGCTTATGATGATTATCGTGATAATGAATATACTAATGAATACAAAATAGTTGATACATTACATGAAGTATTATTGAGATTTTACATAGACAACAATGACTTTGGTTTAGATGAAACTATAGAAGTGTTAAAAGTATATAATAAAGATTTTAATGATATACATAAGTTAGCATATAATAGTACATATTATTTATTATTTGATAATAAAGATAGTATTAGAGTATTATCATTTAAGAAAGAAGAAGATATGTTAAATATTATTTATGATAATATTAAATCATTTGTTAAAAATAATATTAAACTTATATATGATCAAACCTATAAAGGTATTAAAGAAGTAGAGTTTAAGGAATCACATGATAATACCTTAAAAGAATTAAATGAAACATTCTCATTAAGTGATACAGTATATGAAGGTAAAGATATTAACAATAATACTTTATATAACATTAAGAATGGATTATATGTTAAAGATAATAATGAACTTCTAACTTTATATACACCAACATTAAATGAAATTAATTCAGTTAATACTCATAAAGTAAAAGATGGATTTGATATAGATGAGTTCTATAGATTAACTGATAAATTTAAAAAGAATGAATATATGGAACAAGAAGATATAGATAAATTATATTTTGAAGTAAGATATCTTATTAATACAATGCAAAGAAGAAAAAAAGATGATGAATTATCTGAAGCCTTAGATGAATATATGAAAGATATATTAACTATCTATGATAATTATCCTGAAGGATTATCTAAAGAAGATAAAAAGAATGTTATAGATTATCGTAAGAATAGTAAAAATATATATAGAAAAGCAGCATAATAATGTTATAATATAAATTAATTAAAGGAGTGAATAATATGGATTATATAGATGAAACAGAATTAGAGATGGTAGAAGCCTTAGAAATATTAGATAAAAGATTAATAACTATAAGAGCAGGTAGAGCTAACCCTGCAATGGTCGCTAATATTAAAGTAGATTACTATGGTACCATGACACCTATTAAAGAACTTGCAAATATTACTGTTCCTGAAGCAAGAGAGTTATTTATTAAACCATTTGATAAATCATGCTTAAAGGAAATGGAAAGAGCTATCAATGAAGCAAATTTAGGAATTAACCCAACCAACAATGGTGAGATGATCATCATGACTGTTCCAGCTTTAACAGAAGATACTAGAAGAAAGTATGTTAAAGATGCATCTACTATGGGTGAAGATGCTAAAGTAGCTTTAAGAAAAGTAAGACAAAATGCTAATGATAAGATAAAAAAAGATGAAGCTATTACAGAAGATGAAGAAAAAAGA
>JAFXXB010000012.1 GCA_017542465.1 Bacilli bacterium
AGAAAACTGAATTAATAGTTTCTGGGTGTTCATTAGTATTCCAAGGTTCAGTTAAAGGAGTAGGAATTGATGCTGCTTATAATAATTTGATGGATCTTCTTCATGATCAAGCTTATGCTGTAGTTAAAGACATTAATAAAGAATTAGATGTAGTATTAACTGAGGCTATAAATAACAAGAATACCGCTGAAAGCTCAGCAGATACATTTGGAGCTGGTCCAGGACCTGCATATTCTCCAGCACCTCAATATACACCAACAGCACCTGCTGCTCCAGCACCAAGACCACAATATAGTGGATATAGTTCAAATTCCAGTAGATAGTTATTGGTTGAATATATAAAGGTAAGATAATATTATTTATCTTATCTTTTTATTTGGTTATTTTTACAAATATAAAAAAGGAAATGATATACCTGAACCAAAAGGACAAATAACTCCTGTAGTTGATAATGATTCTAAGTATGGAATTATTGAAGATACTGGTGAACAATATGGCCCAGTAATGCCTGAACATATTGAACCAATAGGTGAACCATCAAGTCCTGAAGAACAAGTTTTATATACATCAGATCCACAATACTTTACTAAAGAACCAATTTCTGATGTTGATTTAAATAAATAAACAATTGAAGGTAAAACAGAACCTACATATAAGGAGCAAAAACCTTTTAGTGAATAATAAATAAAGATATACATAATGTATATCTTTATTATTTTTCTAATATATCTAATATATGTCTTCCTGCACCTAATAGTTCTTCTCTTTCACATGTTGATAGGTGATAGTTAATTAAATGTTGATAAGTATCATCATCCATTTTATTTACTCTATCCTTTATATATTCTACAGGACCATCTTGATTAACTATTTTAACTCTATTTAAATTACATATATCTTTTAAATAATTAATATCTTCTATTCTTACATATGAGTATAGATTATCATTATCTTTTATTATCTTATAATTATCATCTATATTATTAATATCATCATTTATATATCCTTCTATAAAACCATGATAAATAATTGCAAATTCATTCATACAATAAGATATAAATATATATTTCTTTGATACTCTTTTAGCTTCATTTAAAGCTTTTATTTTATCATCCATAGATAATAAATGATACATAGGACCAAATAATAAAACTATATCAAATGAATTATCATCAAACCTAGATAAATCTATAGCATTACCTTGATAACACTTAATACCTAGTTCTTCTATATATTTAAGATTATGTTTAACTAATTCTATAGCAGTTACATCATAACCTTCGTCACTTAAGATTTTTGAGTATGCACCAGTTCCTGCTCCTACATCTAATACTTTATCTCCATCTTTAATATAATCATGTATATATTTCATTGCTGTTATGAATTCAATATTAGCATGTTTAGTTTTTAATCTTTTATCTTCATTATGTTTATTATAATATTCTATTAGTTCTTTTTCATTCATATTAATCACACATATATAATAATAAAAAATATAGATATAATCAATTAATTATAGTAAAATTATTATGTAGGTGATAATATGACAATTGCAATACCATTATTGATATTTTTAGCAGTATTCTTTGGTGTAATAGTTGGAGTAGTATTGCTATTTGTTATTATATTCTTTAGTTTAAAGAAAAAACTAAATGATACTATAGGTACATCTAATATGGCACTTATAAAAGATAGAATATCTGAAGGTGTAAGAAAAGGTGAAATATTTGATGGTGATTTTGAAGCAGATCAAAAGAGTATTTCAGGCATGACAGAGTTACTTGAACCTAAGATTAGAAATGACTTTGATGATTTTCAAGCATCTGAATTATTTAATTTAAATAATAAAAACTTAAAAGCTATATTTAATGCTTTAGAAGAAAGAACTATAGAACATATTGATCATGATAAATCATTTGATTTAATTAAAGCTAATATATATGAACAAATACAAGATATGATAGGTAATGATATAGAAGAAACTTATGATAATGTAAGAATAAATAAGAACTCTATTAAATCTTATGAGAATAAAGATGGATCTGCATATATAGAAGTTAATACATCTTTATCATATTTCTATACAACTACAAATAAAAAGAAAAGAAACTATGATAAGTTTAGAAAAGAAACAAGATATACTACAAGATATATACTTGTATATGATGAAGAAAGATTTGATACAAATAAAGTATCATATGCTGTTAATTGTCCTAACTGTGGTGCACCAGTACCAACAAAAGGTGATACAACATGTAAATTCTGTGGATCACATGTTGAGGGTGTGGATTTTAAAACTATTAATCTTAAAGGATGGAAATTAATTAGTTATAAAGAATATTAATAATTATAAGGGGTTGATATAATGAAGGAATTTAGGAATAATATATCAAAATCATTTAAATATTTTAAAGGCCATATATTTGGAGTATTCTTAATGGCTTTATTATTAGGATTATTGTTTGTATCTAATGTAATAATGCCTGTAGTATCTGCTAAGATGATTGTTAACTTAACTAATGGAATGTTAACACAAGTAATTATATTAGCTATAGTATTATTTGGTATTAATCAAGTTGGTAATTTCTTTTGGTATTTACAAACTAGAATTAGTTTTAAGATATATAGAGATGTAGTATCTAAAATGCAAAATGAATTAGGCGCTGCTATATTAGCTTTAAAGAATGTCACATTAGATAAGAATTCAACGGGAACATTTATTGAAAGATTAAATAGTGATACAGATTATATTGCATCTTCTGTAGATATGTTCTTAAATCAAGTAACTGATATCTTAATATCTGTTGGTACTTTATTTGCAGTATATGTAGTTAACTGGAAAGCAGGGTTATTTGTAACATTATCTGCTATAACTCATATAATAATAACATATATAAGAGTAAAAATATTTAATGAAAAAGATAAAGCATTTAGAAAAGTTAAAGAGAAAACAGTTGGTTTTGTTGGAGAGTTAGTAAGAGGTACTAGAGATATAAAAATGCTTAACTCAGAACATTCATTCTTAAGTACTCTTAAAACTAAAGTGGATTATACAAATGATGAAAGATTTAAACTTAAAGATTTTAATAGAATAATGAGAACATTTGCATGGTTTATAAGAGATTTATTAGAAACAGGTTTAATAGTATTTATTATATGGTTAATCACTAAAGATGAATTAACTGTTACAAGTGCATTAATAATATATAATTATCAATCTAGGGCTACTGGATTCTCAGATGCAATAGGATATTTATTAGATACTTATAAAAGCTTTAATTTATCATGTAATAGAATATTTGATATCATGGGTTCCAAAGAATTTGAGAAAGAAGAATTTGGTAATAAACATTTAGATAAAGTAGAAGGAAACTTTGAATTTAAACATGTTACATTTGGATATAATAAAAATCAAAATGTCCTTAATGATTTATCATTTAAAGTTGATGCAAATACTACAGTCGGTTTTGTAGGTAAATCAGGTGAAGGTAAATCAACAATATTCTCTTTATTATGTAAGATGTATGATGTTAATAAAGGAGAAATATTAATAGATGGTATTAATATAAATGAATTAGATAAAGATTCTATAAGAGGTAATATTACAATTATTTCACAAGATCCATATATATTTAATCTTTCAATAAAAGATAATCTAAAACTAGTTAAAGAAAATTTAACAAATAAGGAAATGAGAGAAGCTTGTAAGATGGCTTGCTTAGATGATTTTATTGAATCATTACCAGATAAATATAATACTATTATAGGTGAAGGTGGAGTTAACTTATCAGGTGGACAAAGACAAAGACTTGCAATAGCAAGAGCATTTGTTCAAAAGACTGAAATAATATTATTTGATGAAGCAACATCAGCCCTTGATAATGAGACTCAAAAAGGTATTCAACAAGCTATCAGAAACTTAAAGAAAGATTATACTATCATGATAATAGCGCATAGATTATCTACAATCAAAGACTGTGATAAAATCTTCTTTATAGCTGATGGAAAAGTTAAAGCATCAGGCACTCATGAAGAACTATTAAAGAAGTCTAAAGATTATAGAGAATTATATGAAAGTGAAATAGAAAAGTAAGGTTATTTAACCTTACTTTTATTATTAACTTTATTTAATAGTTTATTATAGAATATACTAAGTTTTCTTGATTTAATTACTTTAAAATATTCTAAAGGTGTATTCATTATATGTTTAACAAATAATAAACACTTATTATATTCATCTTTAGTTAATTCTTTATTATTATATATTTGTCTAAACTTAGTCATGAAACATTCAGATAAGAATAATATAATATCATCATATTCATTTATTACTTTAATCATATTAGGTATTTCTTTAGTGTCTGATTCCATAAAATAGTTATCAAAGTTCATAAGGAATTTATATGCTTTATTATAACTAGAATATGATGCTAGTTCTTTATATAAAGATAATAGATCAGCATTAAAGTAGTATTCTTCCATTTTGTCTTTACCAATTAGATAATCTAATATATTACATATATATTTAGAGCAAGGATATATTTGATTAACTTGTTCCTTTTTATGTTCTGAATAATCTAGAAAATATCTATCATCTAATAAAGCTGTATAGCCTTCATTTAATCCAACACCTATGCAATATTCATTAGGTAATGTTTGCATGAAACCTACAAAACATCTATCTTCTGTTTTAATTCTTGATGCACTGTGAAGTAATTCATGCATTATTGATTCTTTTAATTTTAGTTTATTGTATTTTATTTTATTTAACCAAGGGTTATATTCTCCTGATGCATATGGTAAATTCATTTCGTCTTGATATACACCTTCAACTCTAAGTGACGGAAGATTATTAAAGAATATATTTAAATTCTTATCATTTAATGTATTAACAAAATCAATAGTATAGTTATGATATAAACTAACATCAAATCTTTTATCTTCTACTTTAGGTGCTTTCTTTATTTTAATAATATCCATATTTATTCCTTCTTTAATTGGATATTATAACACATAATAAAAACAGGTATCAAACCTGTTATTCAAATAAGTCAGAATGAGAACCTGTATCATATAATAATAGTATTAATGTATCTTTATTAATTTTATATACTAATAACCAATTTGGCTCTATATGACATTCCCTACAATCTTTATATCTTTTATTTCTGAATAGAACATGATCACTATAACATTCATCAAGTTGATTACCACTTGCAAGGATATTAATTACATTCATTAGCTTAGATATATCCAAACCACGCTTAATAGCTTTTTTTAATCCTTTTTTGAAATCTGTTGTTGTTTCAATTTTATATTTGGTTTTAATATTAAAATCCATATTTACTATTCCTTTGTTATGTCATCAAATAAATCTTGAACATTATCATATGATTTAGTTTTAATTTCACCAGATAATATTTTTTCACCTTCATCTAAAGCATGTTGTAATTCTTTAGATGGATTAGGTGCTTTAACTTCAAAAGGAAGTCCTCCCATTAGAACAGACATCTTTAAAAATACTGTAATAGCTGTTGTCATGTTTAAACCTAATACATCAAATAAATATGTAGCTTCTTCTTTTAGATCTTTATCAATATTAATATTTATATTAGCTGTTTTAGCCATATATAATCATCTCCTTGATACAATATTAACATAACATATATAGACTGTCAACATAACATATATATAATATAAACAAAAAAACAAGCTTATGCTTGTTTCTTAGTCTTTTTATTTAATAATTGTAGTTTATCATATTCTTTTTTATAACATATTATATTAATTATTATTATAGGAATAAATAATGCACATGTTGATAATATTTCTCCAATAGGCTTAGTAAAGTTTAATGATAGTATAAATAATTCTATCCATCCAAGTAAACTTATAAATTGATATTCTATTTTTCTAAATACTAAACATGTAATTGAAAACATAACTATGATTGCAAGAAGTACAAGTATTAATGCCCAGAAAGTAGAAGAGTATATAGATTGTAATAATGTTTCTACTCCTAATGATTGATATATTATTGATTCAGAATATGTAAGTGAATCAGAATATACAAATGATATAGTACATACTGTACTTAATATAAACTCAGCTAATGTTAATATAATTAAATATAAACTATTCTCTTTAAAGAATCTCTTAATACTATTTCTCATATAATCACCATATCAATTATATCATATTTTGTGTTATTATAGATATAGGTGATTAATATGTGGGGAGCAATAATTGGTGACATATCAGGATCAACTTATGAATATGAACAATTTGGTAAGGTTCATAAAGTAAAAGATCCTATTATATTAGGTAAGGATTCATTCTATACAGATGATACTATATTAACTATGGCTTTGCTTGATGCATATCTTCATAAAAAGAATTATGAAGAAAAGTTAAAAGAGTATGCATTTAAATATGAAAAACAAAAGAATAAAGGTTTTGATACAGTATTCTCTAAAGGATATATGAGATGGTGTAGAAACTTAAGAGATAATAAATCTACAGGTAATGGTGCAATGATGAGAATATCATCAATACCTTTTTTATCTCAAAGTAGAGAAGAGATGGAAGAAGAGGTAGTTAAAGCTACAGTTCCATCACATAATACAGAAGAAGCTGTTGAAAGTGCATTAATAATATCTGATATTATTTATTCATTAAAGAATGGTGTACCTAAAGAAGAATTGATAGCTAAGTATAATGATTATATTAACTATCATGATTTTACATCATTCAATGCTACATGTTATAAGACATTAAATAATTGTTTATATGCATTATTTAATTCAACTGATTATGAAGATGCAATTAAAACAGTTATATCATATGGAGGAGATACAGATACAAATGCATGTATAGTTGGATCTATGGCTGAAGTATTACATGGTGTACCTGAACACTTAGTGGTTAAAGCAAGAAAAAAATTACCTGATTGTTTTAACATATTGTTGGATGAAGCTTATGAAAGAGATAATAAAAGAATTAAATAAAAGAAGAATAATAACTGATAAGTTATTAACATATGGTTTTATTAAAGATAGTAATAAATATACATATGAACAATTAATAGATGATTTTAAACTTATAGTTGAATATGATCATACATTAAGAAGAAAACTAATAGATGTTAATACAGGTGATGAATACATCTTAATAGATACTAATAATACATTAGGCAGATATGCATCATCTATTAAAGATAATGTTGATAATATAATAGAAGATATTATTAATAAATGCAGCGAAAAAGAATTATTTATATTTGAACAAACTAAAGATCTTATTAATTATATTAAAAAGACCTATAAAGATATACCTGATAATCCATGGGAAGATGAAAATATGGTTATAAGACATTCAAATAATAAGAAATGGTATGGACTTATAATGACTATAGATAAATCCAAGGTAACTGATGGAACAGGTCTAATTGAAGTCTTAAATGTTAAAATAAATAATCCTGAAAGTATTATAGATAATAAAAGAATTTTTCCTGCATATCATATGACAAAGAAGAGTTGGATAACTATTATATTAGATGGTAGATTATCTAATGAAGAAGTATTCAGTCTAATAGATATTAGTTATGATTTAACAAAATAAAAACACTACCTATTCAGTAGTGTCTTTTTTATCTTCTTTAGTTTCTTCTTTCTTTTCTTCTTCCTCTTCATTATCTATTGTTGAAACAAAGTTATTACCTGTTACTCTTGTAATCTCTTGTTCACCGTCTTCTTCAACATTAACTGGTTCATCATACCATGATGATTCAATCTTAATACTAGTAGTTGAAGGAAGTGGATTTGGTAATGGGAAGTCAACTAGAACTGGTATTTGGAATGCTTTACCAAATACTAAAGCCATACCTGGTCTTAAAGTAGTTATCTTAGCTATATCATCATTATTAACATTTAATGATATATCTTTAATTGTTCTTAAATCTTCTGCAAAGAATAATTTAAATACAATAAAGTTTGAACATAACATTAATGTAGATTTAGATATCTCATTAGGTCTTTGAGATATAAGTCCTAAGAATGTACCATATTTAGTTCCTTCTTTAATAATTCTTTCAAATATATTGTATCCTAATAATTTAGCATCATTATCATGATTAACATATCTATGAGCTTCCTCTAATATAATATGAATTGGATATGATCCTTTCTTTTCTAGAGTAGTAGTATATTTAAAGAATAACTTAGATAATATCTTAATAATACTCTTAGCAAATTCATCATCTAAATAAGATATATTAACATCAACTAATTGAGCATTATTAAATCCATCAGATGTTTTAAAGAACTCATCTATAAAATCTTTTTTACTTATGTAATTATTAACTTCAAAGAACTTAGCATTATCAGAATTAATAATATTCTTTAATCTAGATTTTAATACATTATCATCATTATCTTGACTACCATATTTAATAGTAGCAAATTCTAATGCATTATATATATCATTTAATCCATATACTATTTCGCTTTCACTTGATATTTCTACCATATCTGATTTTAATTTAGATTGGAAGAATTGAACTAATAGATTAATTGAATTAACTTTATTTTCTTCATCAACTTCTAAACATTGTTTAATAGTTCTATCATAACCTTGTTCATGTATCATAGTATCTATATTAATAGATGCTGTATTGAATGCATTAAGTATGGATAATACTTGATCCTTCATTTGTCCTAAAGGTTTATTAGAGGTTAATATATCTATTAATGTTCTTGCTAATATATTTTCTTGATATATTTGAATATTAGAATCTTGTGCTTTAAAGATTCTAACTAACTTAATTGTATTCTTTAATATATTCATTTGACTTGGTGTTTCAGCATCCAATAATACGGCTAAATCACATGCATCTAAATAATATGCAGGTACTTGTATTAAATCTGAATTACCAAATACTTGTTGAGTTGTTAACTTCTTAAAGTTTAATCCATTTATTTTATTCATATCATTAAATGTATCATAGTATTCACCATATACATCAAATAATACTATTCTTGCATTCTTAGGTACATCTTTAGTGTTTGCATAAAATAAGTTTTGTAATAATCTAGCAACACCACATGATTTACCTGATCCAGTATTACCTATTATTGCAAAGTGATTAGAGAAGAAACTATTTAATGATGTAGTTACTAAATAATCTGTATAGACAGGTGAAGTACCTAACAATAGTGTTCCTTTTTGTTGATAGTTTTGTTCACCTAATAATAACTCTAATTCTGATTTAAATATTAATCTAGGTTTAGTTTTCATTGATGGTTTCTTTAAAACACCATTATTGAATCTATTATTAACTATATCTCCTATAAGTTTAATAACTATTTGATCCTTATCTATACCAATAATTTCACCAATAGTCTTATGTTCTTCTTCAGGGAAAACAACATGATAACCTATATAATTAGTGTCTGCAACACCTTCAGTATTGGTAATATATAGTTTATCTTCTTCATATTTTATTATTGTACCAAACATTCCAATCACCCTTATTCTAAATAATATTTTATCATTTATTTTATGTATTTACTAGTACATTTTTTTATGATAAAATTACAAAGTAGTAAAGAAGTGATAAGATGAAAAACAGATTTACAATTAACTTAATATCAATTACATTAATGATGTTTATATCAGAGATGATATTTAGAATTATATCTGATTTAGAGATATTTGATTTAAATGTAATAAGAATATTCTTTGGATGTTTAATTATAGCTTCAATTATTTCTTTCTTACTTTCATTTATGAAATATAAAATTAGTAAATATATTACTTTAGTGTTTGGAATAATTACTGCTGCATATTCATGGGCTCAATTAGGTTTTATGAATTTCCTAGGTGTATATATATCTTTAGGTAATGCCAGTCAAGGTGGAGCTGTTATAGATTACATGGGTGATTTCTTTGCAAGTTTTAAACCAGAATATTATATAGTATATATTACTTGTATTTTATATATTGCATATTTAATATTCTTCTCAAAGAGATTTAATGAAGTTAAAAGATATAACTTAAGAGATACATTCTTAATTCCTTCATTAGTAATTTTATTATCATGTAATGTATATTATATTTCATTAACAAGTAAGATGTTTGAACCTAAGTTTGCAACTACTACAAATATTGATCAATTTATTAATTGTTCAAATCAATCTCAAGCAATTAATTCATTTGGTACATCAGCATACTTTGTTCTTGATTTTAGAGCAGCTAACTTTGGTAAGGTAGTAGAAGCTGAAGAAGATTTTGAATATACTAATGATAAAAAAGAAGATAGAGTAATAGATGAAAATTCAAGAGTTATTAATGATACTGCATGGAAAGAATTAATAGCTAACACTAAGAATGAAAAATATAATAAATTAAATAATTATTTTATTAATCAACCAATTACAGATAAGAATGAATATACTGATATGTTTAAAGGTAAGAACGTAATATTTATTCTTATGGAATCAACAAATGATATTATACTTGAATATCCTGAGTTATATCCTAATATGGCTAAGATGGCTAATGAAGGATGGAACTTTACAAATAACTATTCACCAAGAAATGGATGTGCAACATTAAATAATGAGTTCTCAGGAATGACTTCATTATATTCAATACATTCATTATGTACAGCTAAGAAATATCGTAATAACGAATATTTTGAAGGTGTATTTGGCGCATATAATTCAGCTGGATATGTAACATTCTCAGCTCATGACTACACAGAAGCTTATTATCCACGTAAAACTATTCATACATCAATGGGTTCAGGTGAATACTATGGTGTAGGTAAACTTGGTATATCTTATTCTAATGAATATGTTAACTGGGCTAATGATGATGATTTCATGAAAGCTATGTTAAAGATTATAGATAAGAAAAGAGAAGATAATGATAATAAACCATTCATGACATGGTTAACTACTGTATCTGGCCATCAACCATATTCAGTTAATTCAATTCAAGGTGATAGATACTTCAATCAAACTCCAAAGAACTTACCATATGATGTAAGAAGATTTATGAGTAAGTTAAAAATCATGGATGATGGATTTGGTATATTATTACAAGGACTTGAAGAAAGAGGATTACTTGAAGATACTGTTATAGTTATGTATGGTGATCATTATCCATATGGTATTTCAAGAGATAGATTAAATAAAGCATTATCATATAAAGCTACAGAAGATATGAATGCAGAACAAGTTCCATTAGTTATGTATAATCCTAAGATGGAACCAAGAGTAATTGAATCATATACAGATTATACTAATATACTTCCAACAGTATTAAATATGACAGGAATCAATTATGATCCTAGATTATATATGGGTACTGATATGAACTCACCTCAATTTGAATCACGTGTAGTATTCTCAGATGGTTCATGGAAGAATGAGTATGTATACTTCAATGCTTCTAATGGTAGAGTTAAAACATATAAAGAAGGTTATACTGAACAAGATATAGCTAGAATTAATAATGTAATTGCTACAAAGAATAAGATATCTGAACTTGCTATTTCAACTAACTACTTTGGATATCTAGGTAAAAACTTAACAAAGATAAAAGACCAATTACAAGCTCAAATAATGTGTTTAGATGAAGATAAAGAATCTTACATGAATGGAACACATGAAGGAAGTAAGATTGATGTTGAAGATGTTAATGTTGATGTCTTTGATGGAAGTAATACAGATCAAGGTGGAGAAGAATAATCCACCTTTTTTTATTTGTTAAAATATTATATAATTAATTTGGTGATAATAATGAAAGATAAGATTATAAAGTTTATTAAAGATCCAGAGATATGGGCTTATCTAATTGTAGGTGTATTAACAACTATAGTATCAATGATAGTCAAATTGGGCTTATTATATACAATATTAAGTTCTGAAAATGCCTTACATGTTCAATTGGCTGAAATTATATCATGGATTGTAGCAGTTGCTTTTGCATATATAACAAATAGAATATTTGTATTTAAATCTAAATCTAAAAAATACTTTCAAGAGATTGTTAGTTTTGTAGGTGGAAGAATATTTACATTACTTGTAGGTATGTTTATTATGTGGTTTATATGTACTTTATTAGGATTAAATGATAAAACATGGGTACTTATAGCAACATTAATAGATCAAGTAGCAGTAACAATACTTAACTATGTGGTATCTAAAATATTTGTATTCAAAAAGTAGAGTATAGACTCTACTTTTATTATTCATTCATATTATTTAAGAATTCATTGACAGTTGTATCATCAATCTTGAATGTATCATCAGGATTAACTACTTCTTTAGTTTCATTAGTTGGAACTAGAGTAGCATTGAAGTTTTCATTAAACTCAATTATTTCATCAATAATCTTTGTTAACTCAGCTTGAATCTTATCATATTCTTCTTGGCTAGTAGCTTTATTTAATAAATATTCATTAGCTTCTATCTTATCTCTGAAGTTTTCAACAACTGCTTTAGCATTGATGTATTCTTCTTTATGATTTTCCCAAGCATTTTGTTCTAAATTGTTTAAAGCGTTCTTTGCTTCGTCTAATACATTATATTCCATATTCACACACCCTTTATTATATTAATTATATCACAGTTAACTATATAGTAAATATACACATAATGTTTTTTTCTTAACTTATAAATAAAAATTATGTTATAATATAATTAGTTAAAGATATTTATATTGGAAAGAGGTTATATGTATGGCTAAAAGAAAAAACGAATATGTAGAATCAGATATAGATATACTAGAATTAGATAGTGATATAAACAATATACTTAGAGATAATAACTTAAGTACTGTTGGATTAGTGTGGACTCAAACAAGAAAGTCACTTAAGACAATTGGACTTAAAGATTCAGATATAAAACAAATAATAATTAAATTACAATTATTAGGATTAGATTTAAATAAGAAAATATATAGTTAATATATATTTTTTTTTTTATTTCTTTGATATAATTTATTATGTATAAGAATAGGGATGATATATATGGGATTTCAAGAAGTTGTATCAAAAGCTGAATATCCATTAGATGTAGATTTTGTTAAAAGAATAATAAAAGCTATTATGGATTCTAATGAAGCAGATAACTCAAGCTTATCAGCTGTAATATCTAATCATAGAAATAATAAGAGAGCATCTAAAGAAGATATTGATAATTTTAGATATGCTATAGAAAGTATAGTAAGTATGGCTATTCTTAAAAATGATAAAGAAAAAGCTATAGAATTATCTGGAGCTAATGATGATGTATTAATTAATGTAGTATCAGGAATGATTAAAAAGAATAGCCCTGAATATACGGCTTTAGTTAATTTAAAGAGTAAAGCTTATGCTTTAGTTGGCTATAAGAAAGATGATAAGAGAAAATATATAACTTTAAACTCATCAGTGTTATTCCCAAATAATGCAAACTTAAATGATAATGATCCTTTAGAACATTTATTTGTTGTTAATGCTCCTCAAGATAAATATGTTTCTATTCTTAAAGAATTATTTAATGAATTTATTAAAAATAATATACCTGTAAACTTTAGTGTTAGAGATATAACAGACATGGTATATGGATTTGCTGATCCAATTAAAATATATGTATCTACTAAATATATAGAACAAGCAGCAAATATCATTTATAATGTTATGAAAGATAAAAAACTACCTAAAGATTATCAACCTAATGATTTATTATATTTAAATATGAATGGATTATTTGGATATACAACTGTTGATAAAGCTGGTAGAACACCTATGGATGTTATCTTAAATAAGATGGAAAGATCTATTAATACTAAAATACTTGCAAGTACATCTGATTGGACAGTTAGACAAAGAGTTATTAAAGATTATTATAATAATAGAAATAGATCGAATAGATATACAGATTTAATTAATACTATAGTAAATGGAATAGATTTTGTTCCTTTATATTCTGATTCATCTAATTTTGATGAAGACGAAATAAGTAAAGAGAATAGATATATTTTCCCTGGTATATTCCCTAGAGAAGAGGAAGTACAAGAAGAAGTAGATTTACCTGAAATGCATTTAGGTTATTCAAAATCAAAAGAAGATACTATTGATCCTGAATTAATAGATGAACCTATTAATGATGTCAGTTATATAGGTGATGAACCCCAAGAAGAAATAAAGGAAGAGCCTAAACAAGAGGAAGAAGAACCTACTTTAGATAACACTGGAGTATACACTGAAGATAATATTAAGGTAGATAAATTATCTGATGAAGAAGCTTATTCAATTGTGTTTAATGAACCAACTAAAATGGTCCCTTTATATGCTGAAGAATATAAAGATATATCATTAGATTTAGGTGAATACAAATCTGTAATTGAAAGAGGTATTCAAGATATTTGTCCAGTTACTGTTGATTCAGATGGTAGATATACAGAACTTATTAAATATTTAAAAGCTCAAAAAGTATCTGAATTATTTGATAAAGATATTATTCTTAAAGATGGTAAGAGAATATCAGGAAGAGAATATGCAAAAAGTATTGTAATTCCTCAATTCTTATCAAATACAGTAAATGAGATTCATACACTTGAAGAACTTAATAAGACATATGTAGATGAGATAGTTGAAAAAGAAAATACAAATGGTAATTTCTTATCTAAAATATTTAAAAAAAGTAAGTAATAAAAATACTTACTTTTTTATTTATTTTATAGTTATTTTTTCTTTACTATGTTATAATTATTCTATATAAGGTAGAAAAGATAGGGAGGATGCATATGGCTAAAAAAGTAGGAAAAATAGCAAAGGAAAAAAAGCCTTTTGATAAGACATATATTCCTTTAACATTTGCATTTATTATTCTTGCATTATTGGTTGGAGCTTTAGTATATACTATTATTCAAAAACCTAAAGATAAACCAGCAATGAACGAAACTAATACATTACAAATAGAAGAAGTAGTTGTAGATAATAAGAATTCAACTATTTGTACTAACGACGAAATAAAGAGATTGACTGAAGAAGCAAAAAAGATTACAGCCAAATATGAAGAAATAGATGATTTTTATTATGGTGAAGGTGTAGATTTAAATTCTGAAGATGGTCATGCAGTTCCTATCTATGGATATGCTTTACGAATGACTCTCGAAAATATATCAGATGATTTTTCTGTTATTATAAATAACTCAGTTGATGATAAACAAATGGTTTATACATCATTTGAAAATGGTTATATCCAATGGGATGAAGGAGATACTTTCTTCATTAGAACATATTTCGTTGATATATATTCTAATACAGACTCATGCAATGGAGTTAAAATCAGATCATTTGATTTTGCGGTTCCAAAATGGAATGAAATATCTAAGTTTGATATATGTCGTTTAGATAACTGGAAAGACAAAGAAATATGTAAACATTTCACATACGATGAAAGAAGTCTTGCTGAAAAGCAATCTGATACTCATGATGAAGCGATAAAAGAAGGTAAAAAACTTTATAAGGAAAAAGAACAAGAGAATGAAAATGTTATTATTAAAACATTAAAGAATAGAACGTTTATAATTATAGCAATTATTGTTGGAATAATAGTGGTTGGAGTAATAATAGTATTACTAGTAATGAAGGGAAGAAAAAATAATGAAAAATAGATTATATATTCTAATTATTATTTTGCTATTAACTCCTATTGTTACTTTTGCAAGAAGTGCGTCAAATATTACTTTGGGTGATTCATTTAAAGGTAGTATTAGTGTAGGAAGTGGTTATTCTCCTAATTATTCACCTTTAACATTTACATATGTAACACATCAAATGTCATTTGAAAGTGAAGATAAATCAAAGGCAGGACAAGCTTTCTGCGTATATCCTGGTTTATCGGCTCAAAATGTTAATGAAGTTTATTGTAGCCCAATAATTCCTAGAGAATGGCCTCAAGTATATTATGTTACTTATAATTATTGGGATACATTAAAAAATGATAGGGATTTAGCTGACTTTGTAATGAGAACAGCTGGTGTTTTTGATAGAGCACATATGAGAAATGTTCAAAATTGGTATTTTTGTAATGGAGACGATGGCTGTATTAAGGAGTTGCAAAAACAACAAGAAGCAGATAAACAAAGTAGTACTGCAAATCTAGAAAATAATATTGTTGAAGGTGCTTTTATTGCTTCGCATCAAGTATTGGTTCAAGGGCCACCTTATACAATGAATGATGGTATATTTAGGGATAAAAATGGTGGAAGTACCGTTCAACGTGGTGTTCCTATATTAAAAGAAGCTTGGGATGCAAGAAGTCAGACTGAAAACTGGTCTATTCCAGATTATGTAACGTCAACTGCTCAAGGAGATATGGGGAGTGCAATTAAAGGTGCTAATTTTACTTTATCTCCTTCAGCAGTTCAATCTAATACTCCTAAAGTAGCTTATTATGATATTACATCAAATGACGGACTTAATGTTGGTGACATTTGTGTAAAAGCTATAAATGGTAATGCTAGTGTAGATTATTGGGATGGAGTCAATGGTCGAATTATGGTAACCGCTGATGCTAATTGTAAATCTAAAGTAAGAATTACAAGAGGGACTTGTTCTTCAGGAAGTGGTGGAACTCCAGTTACTCCTAGACCATATACTTGCCCAAATAATACAAAGAAATGTAAGAAAACTGTTCCAACATATAAGACTGTACAAGAATGTAATGGGACTTGGAGAAAGTATAATTCTAGCTGTCAATCATCAAAGGATTCATATTGCCCAACATATTGTGATGGTGAATTAGTTAATAATCAAGTCGAAAGTGGTTCAAAGACAATTTATAACTGTATTGGACAAAATATGTCTTGTAGTGTAGGTGGAACTGGATGGACAGAGGCCGCCTCAAATGAAGATAAAGAATTCGACCTATCTAGTAATTATGCAACAGAACCAAATGAATTAAACTTTGAAGGTTATAAAGGCGAATATAACGATGATATCGAAAATGGAATTGTTAAAACAGTTCAAACAACTGACACAAGAAATGATTTACAATTATATTGGTGTGAGATTGGTGGTCAAAATGCACAAAGTTATATTGTTGTAGTTGATGGCGGCTCAAGAGATGACGATTTTGTATTAAAAGTTAATTGTGATAATTGTTGTGATACTGTTGAACACTCTAGTGTTGTTGATGTATCAAATATTCATAATTGTTGTGAAGATGGTGTTGAATCATTTGCTAAACAAGCAGCCTTAGATGAATTATTCTGTACAGATCCTACTTTAAAGGTTGATGGATTTAAAGCAAAGTGTAATACAGATGATTATAGAGATGGTGCAGATATTAATACATATTGTAAACAATATTGTAGTGAAACAATAGTATATAAGATACCTCCTCCAACAAGAGCAAAGGCTGATGCTTATTTCTGGTTTGCAAAAAATAATATTAATGTAGATACAAATGAACCTACTTTGAGTGATTCATTTACAGGTCCTATATTCCAAAAATATAAGAGATGTAGAACTTTGATATCTTATGATAAATTTAATTCTGATTATAAAACAATAGCTACAGGTATAAATAATGCATATACTAACTATCAAGAGAAAATGGCATATGTTAAATTATGGGAAAAATTAAGAGATAAGGCAACTGATAGCGCCGCTACGGCTTCGTCTGATGCAAAAACAACATTGAGTGATGTTGGTATTTCATGTTCTTATACCATTGAAACTTCTTATAGAACATGGCATTCTAAATGGGAGGGAACTTATTCCTGTCCAACTGCAACAAATCCTCGTAAAACATGTGATTGTAGTTTAACTACGAATCCAGGAGCACATGCTGGATGTAGCGATAATGGTGAATGGAAAAGAGACGGAAATGGTTCAAAATCATTCTCTAAAGAATCTACTGTAAGTGGAGATACGGTTAGAGTTTATAATGAATCAACCGAGGTAAATAATTATAAATTTAAATCTTATGGAACTAATGAAGGTGATTGGTCACCTAAGCTTATTAATAAGGATAATAAACTAAATGTAAGTAGATATGCATACAATTCTTCGGATATTGATAATTTCAAGAAGAAAGTTGATAATGCAAAAAGTGATTTGGCAACAGAAACCAAAAATGCAATGAATGATGAAACTTGGTGTGAAGGTGATTCATGTATAATTAAAAAAAGAATATTTAATGATGAATGTTCTGGTTCTGTTCCTGCATATGATACTGAAGATCCTAGTAATAGAATATCTAGACTATATGGTGAAGCTGATAATGCAAAAGCATTGTATAGTTCGTATGTTAATCAATTGAAAGATATTCAAATTAAACATGATGATTGTGGTGGAGCATTTAGTAATGGAACAGTTAATACTGAAACAATAAGAAATAGAATATCATTTAATCAAGAACCTGATATGACATTCCATTATTATCAAGAATATATGGATGATGAAACTAAACAAATTAATGGACAATTAATTGAGGTACCATTCTATCCTTCTGATATAAATGGTAATAAATATACTGGTGCTGATAATAAACATTGTATTTATGAAACTAAAACAGGTGCTTCATTCGACGATCCTGATTGGTCTAGATGGGATGTTACAGGTTACCAAGATAATCATTATTCAAAAGCTGATTGGGACCCAAATGATCCAAGGAAAAATAATATAAATCTTAAATTTATTGATATGTATAATTACAGTACAGATCAATTGACATATGAAACATTAAACGCATCATTTACTGGTAGTGCTCCTAGATACAGAGCTGATAAGAAATACACTACGGATGCTGTAAAACGAATGACATGTAGATGGTCGGACGACAAGACAACAAAAACTTATAATTTGATTCCAAATGGTTTGGTTGTTAAGGATTATTCCATTACTACGGATGATATAAAGAATCTTGGAAGAAGTTATATTGGTCGTACGGGAACATATACAGCTATGAAGACAGTGCGTGTAGGTAGAATGGAAGTATACTATACATTGAAAAATATAGGTGATCCATTTGAAGATTTAATTCAACAAGCTGCTCCTTCGTGTTCTGATAGATATGATTTAGCTATTGATGGGGAACCTACTAATCTAACTTGTTATATTGAAGTAGAAGATAATGGCTGGACTATTTATGATTGTCCACCAGGATGTCCATCAGAATGTTGCAATACTGGAACTAAGACATGTGGCGTTGGTGGTAATTGTACTGATGAGTGTTCTTGTGTGGTTCAAAAACAATTATTGGAATATAAGGAAGTTGATGCAGCAAATTTATTCCCAAATAAAGAATCTGAACAATACAAAGATAACGATGGATATGCATGGAACTGGTATAAAGGACCTAATGGTCAAGAAGTTATGAAGAGAATAACTGATGATGCCAAAACAGATAAAACATATTCTAAAAACAATATTACATATTCGTTTACATTAAAACCATCTGATATTAGAGCAATTAGAGCATACAACAAAGCAATGATTAAGGCTGGTGGATATGGAAGCTTCGATATGGATTGTGGATCTGAAGCTAATAAGGAATATGCTTATGGTGAGACTGTTAAACCGGTTTCAAAATGTAAATCTAAGTTTATAACTGCTATATCTGGTGGTGACGAATTAAATTATGGAACAGGAAGACTTAAACTAAATACAAATAATATGGATTTACTAGAAGTCAGAAGAAAATGGAAAGTATATGAATATGACGATAATGGAAAATTAAAGAACAGTGGTGCATAACCACTTTTCTTTTTTTATGATATAATAATGATAGGTGTTTAATATGAAGAATAAGATTAAAGAACCTATATTTTATAAGATAATAAGACCATTAGTTAAGATATATACTAATACTTTTATTAGACCTAAATATAAAGGATTAAATAATATACCTTTAAAGGGTAAAATTATACTTGCTGGTACTCATACAAGTAAGTTAGATCCTTTATTAATAATTAGTTCAACTAAAAGAGTGGTGCATTTCTTTGCTAAGAAAGAACTATGGGAATTTCCTAAAAGTATTATATTTAATCATTTAGGATTAATTAAAGTTGATAGACAAAATCATACAACTGATCCTTTAGGTGAAGGAAAGAAGTATTTAGATGATAATAAAGTAGTATTAATCTTTCCTGAGGGAACTATAGAAAAGGAAAAAGGTAAATCATTACCATATAAAGTGGGTGCTGTTAAACTAGCATATGAAACAAATACTGAAATAGTTCCTTTTGCTATAAGAAATAATAATAAGGAAATAATATATGGTAAACCATATAAAGTTATAACTGATGATTATGATAAAGAATTAGAAATATTAAAACAACATGTGGAGGAATTACGAAATGAATAAGATATATAAAATGCCATGGTTATATAGAATAGGAAGATTTATTCTTGGTCCTATATTTATGTGGTACTATAATCCTAAAGTAATAAACAAAGAAGTGTTAGATACAATTGATGGACCAACTTTAATTGCCGGTAATCATAAACATTTATATGATCAATGCATGACTATAGTATTAAGTAAGAAGTTTGTTAAGTATATGGCTAAGAAAGAATACTTTGATGATTGGAAAACAAGATGGTTCTTTAAAGGTGTAGGCTGTATATCAGTTAATAGACAAGTAAAAGATTCAGGATCAAAAGAAGAAGCTATAGAACATTTAAATAAAGGTGGAATAATTGGATTATTTCCTGAAGGAACAAGAAATAAAACAGATAAGTTCTTACTTGATTTTAAATTTGGAACAGTAAGTATGGCACAAAAGACTGATGCAACTATTATTCCATTTGGTATAACTGGTGATTATAAGTTTAGATCTAAGAATTTAACTATTAGATATGGTAAACCATTTAAAGTTAATGATATGTCATTAGAAGATGCTAATGAAAAACTATATAATGCTGTTAAGAAATTAATGGAAGAGAATATAAAAGAAGAGAATAAGTAAATGTGATATAATATATAATATTGGGAGGATTAAATATGGGATTATTTGATTTTAGACTTCTAAGTTTTATTGGTATTAAAATACCTCCTAAAGCTCCTTGGAAGAAATATTATGATAGAAAATATATGAAGATTAGATTAAGAGATGAAAATATCTATCAATATATGTTAAGAAAGATAGAAAAGCATGGATATATTGATAATATTGCCATGACTTATTTTGGTACTCATATAACTTATAGACAATTTATTAAGAAGATAGATAAGACTGCAGATAAGTTCTTAAAACTAGGTGTTAAGAAGTTTGATATTGTAACAATATTATCTGCTAATACGCCTGAAGCAATTATTGCATTCTATGCATTAAATAAAATAGGTGCTGTAGCTAATATGTTGCATCCTTTATTATCACAAAATGAAATAAAGAATGCTCTTAATACATATGAAACTAAGTATTTACTTGCATTAGATATAACATTAAAGAATGTTGATGCAATAATAGAACAAACTAAAGTTGAAAGAGTTATTATTATGTCTCCAGCTAATTCTATGAATATATTCATGAAGCTTGGATATTTCTTTAAAACATATAAAACTAGATATAAAGGTAAATTAGATAAATATAAATATATGAAGTGGAAGAAGTTTATGAGACTTCCTAGTGAAGATATCTATTATGATAAGACTCCACTTAAAGATGAACCTGCTTTAATCTTACAATCAGGTGGATCTACAGGTACACCTAAGGGTATAGTTTTATCTAATGGTAATATGAATGCATCTACTATAGCAGCATTAAATGCCTATCCTGATTTATGTAAGGATGATAGAATATTAGGTATTATGCCAATATTCCATGGATTTGGTTTAGAAGTATCTATAAATGATGCTTTCTGTTGTGGAGCTGAAGTAGTTGTTGTTCCAACATTTAAAGCTGAAACATTCCATGAATTATTAATTAAACATAAACCTACAGTTCTTGTTGGTGTTCCAACATTATTTGAAGCATTAACTAAAAATGAACATATGGATGGTGTAGATTTATCTAGACTTAAATATGTTATAGGCGGAGGAGATACTCTTAATAAAAAGAGAGTAGAATCAATTAATGAATTCTTACATCAACATGGATCTCGTACAAACTTTATTCAAGGATATGGATTAACTGAAGCTGTTGCTGCTGCATGTGTAGACTTAAGGGATTTATCTAGACCTGGTACAATAGGTATTCCATGGCCTGGTGTTTATTTAGGTATATTTAAACCTAATACTGATGAACAATTACCATATGATGAAGATGGTGAAATATGTATATGTGGACCTACAGTTATGTTAGGTTACTATAATAATGAAGCTGAAACTAACTTAGCTTTAAGACATCATAGAGATGGTAATATATGGTTACATACAGGTGATATTGGTTCAATGGATAAAGATGGATTTGTAACATATAAACAAAGATTAAAAAGAATGATTGTTTCATCAGGTTATAATGTATATCCTTCTCAAATTGAAGAAGTACTTGAAAAACATGAAGCTATTGAAGCAGCATCTGTAATAGGTATACCACATCCATATAAGATGGAAGTACCTAAAGCATTTATAGTACTTAAAAAAGGATATAAACTTAATGATGAATTAAAAGATGAATTAATTAAATATTGTAAAAAGAATTTAGCTGTTTATTCAGTTCCTAAAGAATATGAAGCATTAGACAAGTTACCTAAAACATTAATTGGTAAAGTTGATTTTAAGAAATTAAAAGAACAAGCAGTTAAAGAAATGAGGGAGAAAAGTGGCAAGAATTAATTCAAAGAGAATTAAAATAGGTGGGATGACTCAATTATTAATTGATTTAAAACCTAGAAGATGTGATGCAGATGTATTTATTAATACACCAATAGATGTTACTAATCTTTGTAAATATATAGATAAGAGAAAGAAAGCAGGAGATAGAATAACATATTTCCATGCATTCTTACTTGCATTAGCTAAGACTATTTATAACAAACCTAAATTAAATAGATATGTTAAAAATAGACATATGTATGAACATACTAATGTATCTATTTCATTTGTGGCTAAAGTGGAATTTGAAGATGATTCAGAAGAAGTAATGTTAATAATAGATGTTGCTCCTGATGATAATATTAATACTATCTCTAAAAAGATAGGTGATAAGGTTAAAGAATTAAGAGAGAAGAAAATGGAACTAAAGGGTGCCAATGGTGTTCTTGATGTGTTAGGTGCTTTACCAAATATAATAAGAGTTCCTTTAATTAATTTCTTAATGTGGACTGATGAAAAAGGATTATTACCTAAGAGTTTACAAGAAGATGATTTATATTTTGCATCTGCTATAGTAACAGACTTAGGTACATTTAAATCAGATAGTATTTATCATAATAATACCAACTTTGGTACAGCTTCATCTATTACATCTATTGGAGAAGTAAAAGATGAAATAAGAATAGTAAATGGTAAACAAGAAACTTATAAAGCTTGTAAGTTTGGCATTAATTTTGACGAAAGAATAGCTGATGGATTCTATTTAATTAAATCTTTTAAAATATTAGAATATATTTTAAATAATCCTGAAACTCTAGAAGATAGAGCAGATACTAAATATGAATTAGATAAATAATTATTGTTAATAATTATAATAATTGATATAATGTTGATAGAGAATAAAGAGGTTAAAGAATAACCTCTTTTTTATTTAAATGGTGATGCAACATGGATGAAAAACAACTGGTGGTAGATTTAGATAAACTATATCTTGGTATTGAAGAATGTGAAATGTATGTTGATGGACAACTGTGCAATGTTAAGACATTTTCATTATTCTCTTTAATGAGTAAATTTGAATGTAAAAATGTTAAAAGATATGTACTTGTTAATATGGAAACAGCAGATGAAATAATAATAAATGAAAATGGATTTGCAGTTAAATATTCATCAAAAAATAAGGATATAAAATCAGTTACTGGCTTAAAACATTTTGAAGAAGCAGTAGATGATTTATTGAGAGATACAGCACACTTTGTTGAACACATGAAAGGTGGAAAGAGTAGTGTTGAATTCTTTAAAAAAGTTCAATCACATATTGATTATTGTCATAAGAAAAAACAACCATCATTTGCAAATCTAGATTGTTTTATGGATATTTTAACAGCAGTACCAAATATGTATACTTTATGTTATGGAAATCCATTAACAGGGCAAAGCCAATTAGAATGTATTAATGAATTTAGGAAGGAAAGATAAATATGGAATTTAATTTAGGAAGATTAAATGAAGCAAAAAGAAAATTAGGAGAAAAAGAATTAGTATTACCTACAACAGAATATAAAGCACCAATAAATGATGGTGAAACATTATTAGATGATACAGGTAAAAATGTTGGAACTAAAGGTGATATGTATACTAAGTTAATATTAAATGATATATTACAAAAAGGTACATTAGATCATAATCCAAGACCTCATTATGATGATGGAGAGCCTGCTCATACATTAAGTTTAAATCATGGTAGAACAACAACTGGAGTATGTACATATGATATATCAAAAGGAGAATCACCATTCATTACTCTTAGACCAATAGCAGTTAAATCAGCTATAGGTGAATTACTATGGATATATAAGGATGCATCTAATAATTTAGATAAATTAGCTGAATATGGAATTACATGGTGGGATGAATGGGATATAGGTAATCGTACTATTGGTTCTGTATATGGTGAAACAGTAAGAAGATATGAATTAATTAAAAGATTACTAGAAGGAATCAAAAAAGATCCAGATGGTAGAAGACATATAATGAATCTATGGCAAGAAAAAGAGTTTACTGAAAAACATGGATTAAAACCATGTGCATATCTTACAACATTCAATGTAAGACATGAATGGGATGGTAAAGATTATTTAGATATGTCACTTAAACAAAGATCATCTGACTTTTGTACTGCAGGATGTATAAATCAAATGCAATACTTAGTGTTACAAACTCTTGTAGCTAGAGAATTAGGATATGAAGTAGGACAATTCACATGGCAATTTGATAATATCCAAATATATGATAGACATGTAGAACAAGCTATTGAAATGTTAAATAGAGATCCAATTGATTGTAATCCTAAGATAGAAGTAAATGAAAACAAAACTAATTTCTATGATATGGAACAAGAAGATATTAAGGTAACAGGAGTTCCAAGAGAATTAATTAAAACTAAGAATCCACAAATGAAATTTCCAATAGGAATATAAGAATAGTTATTTTGACTATTCTTTTTTATTAATATATAATAAATAACTATAAAGAAGGGGTTTATATGTCAGGAAAAAAGTATTCCAAAAAAGAAAAAGCAGATTACTATAATTCCGAAAGAATAAATGAAATTATTCGTCAAATATCATTCGGTAACTATGAACAATCATATGCCTTGGCACTTAATTATATGGATGATTATCCTGAAGATGCTTTAGGTCCTTTTTACCTTGCAAGATCATTAGCTAGTTTAGGTAGATTTGATGAAGCATATGAAACAGCTAAGAATGCTATTGAAACATCTATTTTCCATAATTTACAAGCAGAGTTATCAGCATACCATCATTATTCAACTGTTTTATCTTTATGTGGAAAAAATGATGAAGCTTTAATGGTGTTAGATCATGCGATGAAAAGAAATACAAGTAGACAATCTGATAAGTATTATTTAAAACTTAACTTTGGTCTTATAGATATAATGATGGATATGGGTCAATATGAACAAGCCTTCCAATATTCTTTTAAGTTCTACGATATGTATAAAAATGAGTTATTCTTACTTAAAGAAGCAAATGCATTACTTGCATTAAAGAGAAATGTTGAAGCTATTAGAATATTAAAAAGTATAAGATTTGATGCAAAAGGAATGGAACAACAAAGATTATTAACATTAGGTAATGCATATAATAACATTTATCAAAATGATACAAAAAAACTACATGCATTTGAATCAGCTGAAAAATATTATCATCAATCATTAATAAAGAAGAATTTTTATTACTATGAAGCTTGTATTAAGCTAGCTCATTTAGAATTAATAAAAGATAATTATGATGAAGCAATTAGATATGCAAATTTAATAATAGATAATAAAGAATCTAAATGTGAAGATGAAGAAAAAAATATTAAACTTGTAAATGAAGCATATAGAATATTAGTGTTATCATATTTAGATATGGGAGAATACAAGAGAAGTGAAGAATACCTTGAAAAAATTCCTGAAGATCAAAAAAGAGGAGTTAAGATATCATTCTTATATTCAACTAAACAATATGCTGAAACTATTAAATATGCTGATAGTATAATTGATGATATTACTAATGAAGATTTAAGAGTATATGTATTAACATTTAAAATATATGGTTATATTAGATTAAACAAATATGAAGAAGCAATAGATTTAATTGAAACACATAAAGATGAATTAGATGAAAGATTTGCTGAAAAGATGATGGCATTTATTAATAGTAAACTTAACTATGAACATGGAGAGTATACATGTTATACATCTAATCAAATTAAAAACTATAATGAAGAAGAAACAGTTAAACATATATGTGATAGACATTTAGATTTATATAAATCAATGAACTTTAAAGATGAAGAAACAATAAGATCTTTATTAGCTGAAGCTAAAGGTAAATTATCAGATTTAGATTATGTACCTACAGGTGTAACAAATAAATATATAGTAAGATCTGAGAACATTAAGACTAAAGAAGATACTCCTTGTTATGCGATGGCAGCTATAGTTATTCCTGATACTACAAACATAATTACATTATTCCCAATTGTAGCATCTAGAAGTACTTATAAGTCTGAACATAAATCTAAAGAGATAAAAGTAAGATCAGGTTTAGATAGATTTAATGCAAGATATGGTGATAATAATTAACCATATCTTTTTCTTTTATTTGCAATTCCTACCAAAAAGGTAGTATTATATAGATGTGGTGATAAATATGAAGATATCAACAAGAGGAAGGTATGCTCTTATTATCATGATTAATATAGCATTATCAGAAAGTACTATATCATTAAAAGATATAGCAGATAAAGAAGAATTACCTATTAAATATTTAGAGAAGATCATGGCTTTATTAGTTAAAGCTAATCTTGTTAAATCTATAAGAGGTAAACAAGGTGGATATGTACTTGTTAAATCTCCAAGTGAATATTCAATAGGTGAAATATTAAGAGCATCAGAAGGTAATTTAGAGTCTAGGGCATGTGATACAGATAATTGTAATAAGAAGAGTACTTGTCCTACAGTTAAATTCTTTGATGGATTATATAAAGAAATAAATGAATATGTAGATAACAAAATGTTATCTGATTTAATTAAGGAGGTATAAATATGTTACAAATAAATAATTTATATACAATAGCAGAAGATGATCATAATAAACATATATTAAATGGATTAAACTTAAATATAAATCCTGGTGAAATACATGTTATCATGGGTCCAAATGGATCAGGTAAATCAACATTAGCTAATACTATATTAAATAATAAAAGATATATTAAAACTGAAGGTAATATTATATTTGATGGAGATGATATTACTAATTTATCAACTGATAAAATAGCCAAGAAAGGTATATTCATGTCTTTTCAAACACCTATAGAAATACCTGGTATAACTGTTGCACATTATATGAAGAGTTTAAAAGAAAGTATGACAGGTGAGAAAGCAAATATCTATAAACTATCTAAAGAAGTAGAAGAAAATATGGCTAAATTAAATATGGATAAGTCTTATAACTCTAGAGAATTTAATGCAGGTTTCTCTGGTGGTGAAAAGAAGAAGATGGAAATGCTTCAATTATTAATGATTAATCCTAAGTTAGCTATATTAGATGAAACAGATTCTGGTTTAGATGTTGATGCTATTAAAACAGTTAAAGAAGGTATTAAAGCATATAAAAATGATACTAATGCATTATTGATTATTACTCACTCAATGAAAATACTTGATGGATTAGATGTAGATAAAGTACATGTTTTAATTGATGGTAAAATCGTTGATGAAGGTGATATTACTTTAGCTGAAAAAATAGATAAAGAAGGATATAAGGAATATAATCATGAAGACTAGAGTTGAAGAAATAGACACAAATATCTATGAACTTAAGTCTACTAATACTACATTAAAGAAAAGTATTGGTTTATCTCCAGATATTATTAAGGAAATATCAAAAGAAAAAGAAGAACCTGAATGGGTATTAGATTTAAGATTAAAAGCTCTAGATTATTTTAATAAGCTAGATAATCCTAACTGGGGACCTGATTTATCTATGTTAAATATTGATGAAATAGCTACATATGTTAAACCTAAAGTAGATAATAAAAGAACTTGGGAAGAGGTACCTGATGATATAAAAAATATATTTGATAAATTAGGTATACCCGAAGATGAAAAGAAAAGTCTTGCAGGTGTAGGTGCTCAATTTGATTCTGAAGTTGTTTATCATAATATACAAGATAGTTTAACTAAACAAGGTGTCATATATGTTAATTTTGATGTTGCTATTAAAGAATATCCTGAATTAATTAAAGAATATTTCACTAAAGCTGTACCAATCATGGATCATAAATATATAGCTCTACATTATGCATTATTTTCAGGTGGTTCATTTGTGTATATACCTAAAGGAGTACATGTTGATTTTCCATTACAATCATATTTTAGATTAAATGAAAAAGGTGCAGGTCAATTTGAACATACACTTATCATTGTAGATGAAGGAGCAACTCTAGAGTTTATTGAAGGATGTTCTGCTCCTGGTTATAATGAATTAAATTTACATGCTGGATGTGTTGAA
Organism: Bacilli bacterium; assembly: GCA_017542465.1. Lineage (GTDB taxonomy): Bacteria > Bacillota_I > Bacilli_A > RF39 > UBA660 > UBA6985. The sequence continues at coordinate 28,850 of JAFXXB010000012.1, forward strand.
TTATTTGTTAAGAAGAATGCTAAACTAACATTTAATACAATAGAGAATTGGTCTCGTAATATGTTAAACTTAAACACTAAAAAATGTATAGTAGAAGAAAATGCTTCTATCGATTGGGTCATGGGTTCATTTGGATCTAAGATATCAATGTTATATCCTATGTCTATTCTTAATGGTGAAAATGCATCATGTTCATATACATTAATATCATTTGCAGGAAATGGACAAAACCTTGATACAGGTTTAAAAGTAATCCATAATGCACCTAATACTAAAACTATCGTCGATAATAGATCAATATCTAAAGATGGAGGTATATGTACATTTAGATCTAATGTACATATAGGTAAGAAAGCTGATAACTCTAAGGTAAGTTTATCTTGTTCATCATTAATGCTAGATTCTATATCTAAATCAGATACTATACTTGTTAATACTATTGAAAATGAAAGTGTTGAATTCTCTCATGAAGCATCAGTTGGTAAGATATCAGATCAAGTTATATTTTATTTGATGTCTAGAGGATATTCAGAAGAAGAAGCTAAAGGTTTAATAGTCAGAGGATTTGCAGAACCTATAGCTAAGAATTTCCCAGTTGAATATGCTGTTGAAATGAATAGACTTATCAACATGGAACTAGAAGGGACGATAGGTTAATATGGAATATATATTAAATGAAAGTCCTTATAAGACTACAAATGGATTTAAAATAAATAATATTAAACTAGATTTAGATATACCTGAAATAACATATTTAAATCCAGTTAATAAAAAGTTTAATAGCAAAATTGGTTTAGAATTTGATAAGTATGATGAATATAATATAACTGATGATTTAACTATAGAGTATTCAAATAGTATAGGAAGAGTCATAAACATAAATGTAGATGATGAAGGAGAATATGATATCTTATTAAAATCATTAGATGATACTAAGTGTTTTAGTTATATAAAGATTAATACAAATATAGATAATAAGAAAATAAAGATTAATGTTATTAATCTATTAAATAACAAAACAGATTCTTTTATAGCTTATGATAATAAAGTTAATAATAAGGGTGAATTAATAATTAATCATATAGATTTAGGTGGACACTTTAAAGTAAATAATCTATACACGGAGTTATATGATAATTCTATTAATAAAGTTAATACTATATATATAGGTGATGATAATAAGTTAGATTATAATTATCATATTAAAAATATAGGTGAAAAAACAATTAGCAATATGATTACAGAAGGTATATTAAATAATAATTCTTATAAACAACATAAAGGTATAATAGATTTCATTGAAGGATGTAAAAAGAGTATAGGTGAAGAATTAGAAAACTGTATATTACTAGATGATAAATCTATATCTAGATCATCACCTTTATTGATGTGTCATGAGGAAGATGTAGAAGGTGCACATGGTGTATCTACAGGTAAGATTGATAAAGATAAATTGTTTTATTTATTGTCTCGTGGAATAAGTGAAGATGAAGCTAAAAAGATTATAATACTATCTAACTTTAATAAGATAATTGATAATATTAATAATCTAACTATTAAAGATATGGTAATAGAATATATAAATAATAATATATAAAACAAGTAGACATCTACTTGTTTTATTGTATAATATGTAATGTGATGTATATGGAAGCACTAGAAAGTATATCTAAATTTTTTGAATATGATATTAAAATCAAAAAAGATATGATGAAGTTATCTATAGATGAAAAGTATATGAATGATAAAAATTATATTGAAGACTTTGTTGATCAAGCATATAAGAATCTATATGATATCATCATTAATTTTGGTAATATCATGGAAGTATTAGAAATAGATAATATTACTCAAGAGTATATTATTTCTTTTATGAGTGAAGTAACTAATATATTTTATGAATGTGGATATAATCCAATTAAACTACAAACTTTCTATCATGATTATATATCAGATATGTCTCCTGACATTATATCTAAGATATCAGCTAACTTAGCTGCTAACTTACCAACAAGAACTTATATATATCCATTAAGAACATCACATACTATAAATGAATTATTACATATATTTCATCAGTATGTAGTAAATGATGATATTCTATTCTATATGATACCTAATGTTACATATCCAATTACAGATAATAAAGGTGTAATTAATTATCGTGGAAAAGAAAGTAATATGGCTAATATAATAGTTAAATCATTAGCACAAAATATAGTTTATTATCCATATTATATGGATTTAATATCTATAAATGATAAGAAAGCTATATTATTAGTTAAAGGACTTGCTCATGCTACATCTTTTGAAATAGATAAGACTGAACAAGGTGATATAAGAGTGGAATACTTCATACCTAAAATATATGAAGTAAATGCTATTAATAAACTAAATGGAATAGATGAGGTAAGTGAGAATGCATCGGTTATGCGTGGAGCTACTGGTAGATTCTATACAACTGAAGATAAAATAGGGTTGGATATATTCCATATAATTAATAATATACCTACTGAAGAAGATTTAATGAAAAGTCCAGATAGACATAAAAGAATATAAATAATAAAACACTAATTATTAGTGTTTTTTATTTTTTATATCATTTTTTCATTATTTTGGTATAATATTAAAGTATAGATGTGAGGGAAATATGATAAAAGTAGCATTTATAAGTAATAATTTAATATATGGTGGAATTGAAAGATTCTATATTAATTATTTAAACAACTATGATTTTAAAGATGAATATGAAATTGATATTATTTATTCAGGCAAATGTGATGAAGAAATATTAAATCAATTTTCTTCATGTGGAGTAAATATTATAAAACTTGAATATGGTATCAATAATAAATTCAAATACTTTAAAGAATTAAAAAAGTTATTTAAAGAAAAAAGATATGATGTTATTCATTGTAATCTAATGCAAAATGATTATATTCCTTTATTTGCAGGATTATTAAGAGGAGTAAAACTAAGAATATCACATGCTCATATGGATATGAGTATGAAATATGATGGTAATAAAAAGAATATATTTAATAGATTAGGTAAAAGAATAAGAGTAAGACTTTCTAATCTAATAGCTAATAAAAGAATTGCTTGTTCAGAAGAAGCTGGAAAGAAAGCATTTGGAAGAAGATTTACTATTATATATGATGCAATAAATATAGATAACTTTAAATATGATGATAAAGTAAGAAAGAGTATTAGAAAATCATTAGGATATAAACCACATGATCATGTGTATGCTTTTGTTGGTAGATTAAATAACAATAAAAATCCAATGCATGCACTTAAAGTATTTGAAGCAATTAAAAATATTGATAAAAGTGCTAAATTCTTAATTGTAGGCGATGGAGATTTAAAAGAAGAAATATTATCTATTATTAAGAAAAAGAGTAAGTATAAACAAATAGATCCTGTTGAAAATATAAATGATTATTATTCTGCTATGGATGTACTTATATATCCATCATTTACTGAGGGATTAGGTATGGTATCAATAGAAGCACAATGTACAGGATTACCTGTAGTTGCATCTGATAATGTACCTCGTACTACAAAGATAAGTAATTATATTAATTATTTACCTTTAAAGGATGACGTTAATGCTTGGGCTCAAGTATTATTATCATATGTTACATGTAATAGAAATGAAATAGTCTATAATAATAACTATTCTAACTATGATATTAAAGATAAAGCTCATGAGTTATTTGATATTTATAAGAAGAAGTAATATAATATTTTCCTAACAAAAAGGAGAATGGTTTGTATGAGTGAAGAAGAATTAATTAATTTATATTCAGTTCTAGTTATCAAGTATTTAGAGAGTGAATTCATGAATAGTAAGTATTATAATGAAAACATAGTTAATAATGCAGAATTCAATGAATATGCCGATTATGTTTTAGAAAGTATAAGTTTTAGAAAATTAAATAAATTATTTGTAAAATTAGATGAATTATATAAGGATAAACATTTAGATGAAAAGTATTTAATAAATGCTCATAATATGGAAAAATCAAGAAAGTGTTTTTTAGATAAGTTTCGTATATTAAAAGCAAATAGAGAAACAACATTTTCGATTATTCAATCAATGAGTAGAGTAATTGATACTAGACCAATTGATAGAAGTATTTTTCCAAATTTTGTAAGAATAACAATTGGAATACCAGCAAGTACTAAAAGTAGATAATATATCTACTTTTTTATTTATGTAAAGTATTTAGATATTAATATATTAATCTAATAATATTAGATATAATTAAATTAAGGATGGTGTCTAAATGGCTTACGAAAGAAAAGTGCTAAGAATAGCTGCTGAATTTGAAGAAATATGTATTCAAGAATTTGAATACTTTGGATGGGAGTTAGAATCTTCACAAGATTGTTATGAAGAATATGAACAAGTTGAATATGATATTGCATTTCAACCTTGGTTAGTTTCATATTCTAATTCATATGTTAAGTTGATACTTAAGAGAAATACAAGTATGAAACATTATGATGAACTAGTAGAACTTGAAAACAAATATTTTGCTGATAAACAAATGAGTCTGGACTATGATGAAAAAGCTAAATTTGGTGGAGGCTTTATTGCATTAATAGTATTCTCATTCTTATTTGCACTTGTATGTTTAGTTGTAAATATTATAGGAACAATTATATTTGCTGCAATTGGTATTTTAATAATTGTATTAAGAAAGAAAGCATGTAAGAAGAATCAAGAAATAGCTGATTGGGCTTTAGATGAAATGGCTCATTGCATAGTTGATGCTGAAGATTTATTAAAGTAATTAATAATTAGATTTATTGAACAAGGATAAAAATCCTTGTTTTTTTATTTTTTTTACTATTTTTTTTCGAGATTTGAGAAGTTTTCGTTAATAAGAATAGTAGAAGGGTAGAAAACACTAAGGAGGTGAGAATGTGAAAATTAACAAGAGATATTATGTGTATGTTGGTGTAATAGCTATATTAATTGTTGGTATTATATCTATTAATATGTTATCTAATGATAACAATAGTATTAATAGTAATATTGCTTTATATGATGAAACTATAACTACAAAGGAAGTAGTTAAGGAAGACGGCTTTTATGTAGATATAAAAGGTGCAGTTAAAAAGCCAGGTGTTTATCAAGTTACAGCAGATATGATAGTAAATGATCTTATAAAGCTAGCTGGTGGATTAAATAAGAATGCATATACTAAAAATATTAATTTAGCTTCTAAGTTAAAAGAAGGAATGGTTGTATATATTTATAATAAAAGTGAAATAAATAATACGACAAATAAAATAGTAAATGATATTACTTGTACTACTGAAGTAATAAAATATGATGAGAAAACAACAACTGAAGCAAGTGGTCTAATAAATATTAATACAGCATCTAAAGATGCACTCATGACTTTAACTGGTATAGGTGAATCAAAAGCTATAGCTATTATTGAATATAGAAATAAAACACCATTTAATACTATTGAGGATATTATGAATGTATCAGGAATAGGAGAGTCAGCATTTGCTAAGATTAAAAGCAATATTACAGTATAGTAATATATTGTTATACATTTTAATTGTAATAATAGTATTATCATTAATAAGATGTAATATACCTCATACAAGCAAATATGATATAAGTGATACTTTAATAGAAGGAATAATAATCGATAAAAAGAAAGATAATGATAAGATATCATTTATTATTAAAGGTAAAGAGAAGATTAAGTGTACATATTATTCGAATGATATTGATAATTTAGAGTTAGGCATTAAGGTAAGATTAACTGGTACATTAAATGAACCTATGAATAATACAATAGCTAATACATTTAATTATAAAAAGTATTTATATAATAATCATATTTATTATGTTATGAATGTTGATAATATAGAAGTTATTAATAACAAGTCTAATTTATTATATAGGATTAAAAATATGATAATTAATCATATTAATTCATATAAATCTAAAGGTTATATATCAATGTTTATTATTGGTGATAAATCATTACTAGATGATGGAATATATAATCAATATCAAAGATTAGGTATATCTCATATATTTGCGATATCAGGTATGCATATATCTATATTAAGTATGATATTATTTAAACTGTTATATAAATTAAAAGATAAGTATAAATATATAATAGTAATATTATTCTTACTATTCTATATGTTCATAACTAATTATTCACCATCTGTTTTAAGATCATCAGTTATGTTTATTTTGTTATTCATTAATAATGAATATGATTATAGTTTAGATACTATAAAAGTATATTATTTATCTATATCAATATTATTATTAATTAATCCTTTTCTTTTATATAATGTTGGTTTCTTATATTCTAGTATTATTAGTTATACACTTATAAGATATGGATATATCATACATGGTAATAAGTTGATTAGTTTATTAAAGATATCTATTATATCTATGTTGGTATCATTACCAATTACTATTAATTCTAATTATGAAATAAATATATTATCACCAATTAATAATCTATTATTTGTTTCTTTAATAAGTACTATTATTTATCCATTTAGTTTATTAACATTTTTGATTAAACCATTAGATAATATATTTTATTTATTAATGAAGTTAATAGAAGTGATAGCTAATTATTCTTTAGTATTTAATATAATTATTCCTAAGATTAATATTGTATTTATAATTATTTATTATTTAATTCTTTATATATTCTTAAATACTTATAATAAAAAGTATTTAATTGTATTAATAACATTGTTATTTATAAATAAATATAAATATTATATTGATAGCAGTTATTATGTGACGTATTTTGATGTTGGACAAGGTGATTCGTCAGCTATTATATATAAAGATAAAGTAGCCTTAATTGATACTGGAGGTAAAGTAAATAGTAATTATTTATATACAGATAATATTATTAAATATTTAAAATCAATAGGCCAGGATAATATAGATACTCTTATTCTTACGCATGGTGATTATGACCATATGGGAGAAGCTATTAATCTAGTAAATAATTATAAAGTAGAGAAAGTAATATTTAATTGTGGAGCTTATAATGATTTAGAAAAAGAATTAATTAAAGTATTAGATGATAAACATATTAATTATTATTCATGTATTAATAATCTTGATAATATGTATTTCTTACAAACTAAAATATATGATAATGAAAATGATAATAGTAATGTAATAATCACAGAACTAAATGGTTATAAATTTATGTTTATGGGAGATGCGAGTATAACTACAGAAAAAGAAATACTAGATAAATATAACTTATCTGATATAGATGTATTAAAAGTAGGACATCACGGAAGTAAGACAAGTTCAAGTATTGAATTTATTAATGAGATAAATCCTAAATATTCAATTATTAGTGTTGGCAAAAATAATAGGTATGGTCATCCAAATAAAGAAGTGTTAAATGTATTAGTTAATTCTAAAATATATAGAACCGATCAAGATGGAAGTGTTATGTTTGAAATTAAAAGTAATAAATTAAAGATTGAAACATGTAGTCCTTAGAAAGGAGTAAATATGAATTATTATAATGAGATAAAAAATGAATTAATAAACAATGAAATTAATAGAAAAGTTAAGAATTATTCAATTAACAAAAGTGATTTAAATTCTTACTATAATGTTGGAAAAATATTAAATGAAGCTGGTAAGCATTATGGTGAAGGAATAATAAAAGAGTATTCACAAAAATTAAAATATGATTTAAATAAAAATTATAGTGTTAGATTATTATATAGGATGTTAAAATACTATAATTTTGTATCAGAAGAAAAAATGCCGACACTGTCGGCAAAATTATCATGGAGTCACTACGACGAAATTTTAAGATTTGATGATATAAACAAAATTGCATTTTATATTAAAATTAGTGAGCAGCAAAATCTATCAGTTAGGCAGCTAAGAGAAAGAATAAAGTCTAATGAATATGAGAGATTGCCAGAATCTACTAAGAATAAATTGATAAAGCAAGATGAATCTAATGTTGTTGACTTTGTAAAAAATCCAATTGTAATTAGAAATGGTAATAAATATGATATATTTTCAGAAAAGGTATTACAAAAATTAATATTGGAAGATATACCTTATTTTTTAGAAGAACTGGGGGAAGGTTTTACTTTTATTAAAAATGAATATAAAATCAAGATTGATGATAGATATAATTATATTGATTTACTTTTGTATAATATTAAATATAGATGTTATGTAGTAATAGAACTAAAAGTGACTGAACTAAAGAAAGAACATACTGGTCAAGTAATGACTTATATGAATTATATTGATAAGAATGTTAAGACTGTAGAAGAAAATGATACTGTTGGAATCATTATTTGTAAACAAGATAATGAATATGTTATAAAATATTGCTCGGATAATAGGATTATTGCTAGAGAATATGAATTAGTATGATACAATAATTACAGGATGTGATAATATGTTTGAACAAGAAATTAATGAATTAGAAAATATGGAATTATCTGAAGATTTTACAATTTTAAATGGAAGTGTTCCAATATTATTTTCTGCTCCTCATACCATGGAACAAGTAAGAGAAGATGGAAGTATGAAACCTAGAGAAACATTTACAAAAGCAATTGTAATGTATTTAAATAAATATAGTAATATTTATGCAATTGTTAAAAATACTGATACGGGTATTGATTCAAATAGAAACAATTATGATGATTATAATGTAGAAATAAGAAGATTGATAAAAGATAAAAATATAAAATTAGTAATTGATTTACATGGCGCATCTAAAGATAGAAATTTTGATGTTGAATTTGGAACATTAAATAATTTATCAGCAGATTATTCAACAATAAAAGAACTGGAAGAAGCGTTTATCGAAAATGGTATTACTAATATTGATAATAATAATCCATTTAAAGGTGGTGCAATAACACAAGGAATATACTCATTAGATGATGTAGATGTTATTCAAATCGAAATCAATAGTAAATATAGAGACTATAACAAACTAATAGAGTTAGAAAAAATTATTCAATCATTACAAAATTTTATTAAACAATATAATGATTATATTAATAGATAAGAAGTTGTATATTACAATTTCTTTTTTTGTTTGGATAATTCGACTTACTATTTGAAAATCACCTCATGGGGATTATGACCATATGATTGACATTGCATATGTACTAAATAATCAATATCTGTTGGAAAGAATAATAAATATGGACATCCAAATAAAGAAGTATTAAATAATTTAAGTAAAACAAATATATATAGAACAGATATAGATGGTAGTATTATGATTAAAATTAAGAATAATAAAATATATATGTTATGATATAATACAAGCAGGAGAGATAGTTATGGTAATTGAAAGAAGAATCAAACTTAAAGATAAACATTATTATTTAGGAATTGAATTAAAATATGATGAGAATAAATTGTTGAATAAAGTAGATGGTAGTCATTTTGATATGGGTGATTTGAGCATTATGATTGAAACTTTTGAAGAAGAATTAAAAGAATCAGATATAATGTTATATGATGATCTAGCTTGGTATATGAATGATATTTTATATTTATATGATAGATTTCCTTTTGTTAGTTATATTAAAGATGTTATATATGGACAAGATGGAAATATAGCTTGTTATGGTTGTATAAATAAAGATGAAATAGAAGAATACATAAAGGCACATAATATTGAAATGAATAGATGGGATAAAAAGAATTGCACATGTCCTTTATTATATGAGGAAAATAAATAGGAGAAATTAATATGATTTATAGTATAGGAATGTTAGTAAAGCATTTTAAAGGAACTAACCTTTTAGAAAAAAATATTTATAGAATTGAAGCATTAGGAGTAGATGGTAAAGATATAGATGAATCAGCAATCTCTTACACAGGCGATGGTGAATTATCAACTGCAACTAATCTAGTAGTATATAGTAATATATTTCAAGAAAATAAAATGTTCTGTAGAGAATATGAAGATATTTCTTCAGAATTATCTGATGAAAAGAAGAATGCTTTTAATCAAACTATAAAAGTACAACCTTTAACTGAAGAAGAAATAGAAATAGTTAATAATCCTGAATTTATACAAAGTAAAAGTGAGTTTGTAGCTCAAAAGTTTTCTAAAAAGATGTAATCATAATATAGATTTAATTAATAATACAATGTCTACGGGTACAATAACAAAATATTTAGATGATGAACATTTTGAAAAAATAAAATCATATTACAAAAGTGAGAAGGAAAAAGATGAGATTAATAATTGATGATGTTTTAAATGATGAATTAGTTGAGTATTTATCTAAACAAGATGGAATAGAAAATGTTAAAAAAGAGAAAGATGGTTATTATACAGTTTTAATTATGGATATAAATGATAAAATATATCCTGAATTAATTTATAAGCATGTGGCATTATTTAATGATTATAAATTATCTATGTTAATTGCATTTGATAAAGAAACTGAAGGTAAATATAAAACATTAAACTATAGAGTTGATGATATTTGCTGTGAATATTGTTATAGAGCTTTTGTTGAAAGTTGCTATAACAATGAACATATCAAATCAGTTAAATCAGATGCTGACTTTTCTAAATCTGTATTTGAAGTAAATTTCATAATAGAATATGATGAAGTTTACTGTGAAGATAAATTAATTGATTTTTTAGATAAACATAAATAATAGTAAATAGAATTAAGTTATTGTAAACCAATAACTTTTTTTATTATTTTAATGATATACTTATAATAACGGAAGGATGGTATATATGGCTTTTGATACACCTAAGAATGGATGGGAAGGTATTAAAAATATAATAGAAGGAGCATATGAACAAGATGTTGATGTGAATTCTGCTCAAATGACTGAAGAGGCACAAGAAATAAATAATATAGTAAATAGTATGTCAGTGCCAGAAGAACAAGAAGAACCTAAACAAGTAGTAGATATGAGAAAATGGCGAAATAGTATATTTGCTCAAGATGATGATATAGAAATGCCTAAACCTAAATCATTATAATTAATAACCTCTTATAGGTTATTTTTTTTCAAAATCATTTTAATAGATTAATATATATAGTATAATAATCAGTAGGGTGTGAATACAACATGAAGGACATTTTAAAAACGGTAAACAAAAAATCAATTATTCTAAGCACTTTATATAAAAACATAATTAATATATGTTGGTTTTCATTTGGAATAATAATGTTATTATTTTTAAATGATGTATTTAATAAAGAGAGATTTGTTATTCTAATATTATCTTTATTTATAATATATGTTATTAAAACTATCTTTGATCATTTTTATAAGAAAGAAGTTGAGAAGGGATTTTATTCACTTAAACATTCATCTGAAATGTATTATTTCAGAAAGTTAGAAAAACTAGATCCTTCATCTTTAGAACATATTGATAAAGAATACTTAGGAAATAAGATATTAGAAATATCTTATAATCTTAATAAGATAGTAAGTGACTTATTTGAATATTGTTTACCATTTGTTATAGGTATGGTTATATATATGGTTGTATTAACTCAAATAAATATATTCTTACCTATAATTACTTTTGTTCTTATTCTTTCTTTATTATTTTATGAATATAAAAAATATGAAGATGAAGAAGCTACAAACTATAATGATTTACTTAAAGATTTTGTATTTAAATTAACTGATATAAGAATGTTAAATTGTTTTTCTTTCTGTGCAAAGAAATTAGATAAATCAGATAATAATATATGTATATTAAGAAATAAGATTAAATATGATTTAGTATATGATATAGCATCTATGATAATATTACTAGTTGCTATTATTCCATCTATATTTATTCTTAAAAATGTAGTAGATATATTAGGTGTATTATCATTCTTTACTTTGATGGCTATAGGATTAAAAGACTTAATGTATTCTATTGTACCTACAATAAAGAATATTAAGAGATACAAGAGAAATAAGATTATATTAGAAGAATATTTATCTAATACAATTCAAGAAAAACATATAAATGAATGGAAGAAGATAAATATAAAGGGTGCAAACTTTATATATGAATCTGGTGTTGAAATAAAGATACCTAACTTTGAATTTAATAAGGGTGAAAATATTTCTATACTAGGTGCTGCAGGAATGGGTAAATCAACATTACTTCATATACTATCAGGTATGTATAGATTAAATGAAGGATTTACATATGTAAATGATAAACAAACTAATGCATCTATAGATTCAATGTATATTACAAGAAGTACTAAAATGTTTAAAATATCATTGAGAGATAATTTGTTATTAGATAATAAGATGAGTGATGAAGATTTATTAAAACTATTAAAAGAAATAGATGTTATGGAATGGTATGAAGGTTTAAATGATGGACTAGATACTATTATAGATATCAACTATATTAATTTACCTGATCAAGTAAGAGAAAAACTAAACATTTTAAGAGGTGTTATATCTGATAAAGAAACATTATTACTTGATGAGCCAACATATGATTTAGATATTGAAAGTGAAAAAATAATTGCAAACATGATTAAGAAGTATTGGAAGAAAAAGAGTTATATAATTGTTACTCATAGACCAATATTTACAACTATATGTAAGAAGCATTATTTCATGAAGAATCATCAACTATTAGAAAGTGAACCATTGTTATAGATGGTGCTTTTTCTATTTTTAGGAGGTATATATGAATATATTTAAATTATTTAAAAACTTAAAGTTTAAAGATTATATATTATTATTACTAGCTATTATTTTAATAGTTGTTCAAGTATTCTTAGAATTAAAGATGCCTGACTATATGTCTGAGGTTACAAGATTAACTCAAACACCTGGAAGTAATATGAATGATATTTTAATTAATGGTGGATATATGTTATTATGTGCATTCTTAACATTAATAACAATGATAATCACTAGTTATTTTACTGCAAGTGTTGCTGCATCATTTTCAAGAAATACAAGAAAAGCTTTATTTGATAAAGTTGAAAATTTAAGTGTAGCAGAGGTAAAGAAGTTTAAAGTTTCATCTTTAATAACTAGAACTACAAATGATATTACTCAATTACAAATGTTATTCGCTATGGGTACAATCTTTATTATTAAATCACCTGTAACAGCTGTCTGGGCTGTATTAAAAATCATGGGTAAATCATCTGAATGGTCTATTGCAACAGGTGTAGGTGTGGTTATTTTATTAATAACTATATTCTTTATAACATTAAGAGTATTCCCTAAGTTTAAAGTTATTCAAAAGTTAACAGATAATATAAATGGAATAACTAGGGAGAATATTACAGGTATAAGAGTAGTTAAAGCATTCAATGCTGAAAGTTATCAAGAGAAGAAATTTAAAGATGTTAATGATGATTTAACTGATACAAATATAACTATTCAAAAAACATTTGCATTACTTAATCCCATGATTAATTTAATCATGCATGGATTAACATTAGCTATTTATATAATAGGTGCAATACTTATAAGTAAAGCTATGTTAACAGATAAGTTAACAATTTTCTCTAATATGGTAGTGTTTACTTCATATGGTATTCAAGTAATCATGTCTTTCTTATTCTTAGCTATGATGGTTATGTTATTCCCAAGAGCTAATGTATCAGCAGAAAGAATTAATGAAGTATTAGAAACAGATATAACAGTTAAAGAAGGAACTAAGACAAAAGGTAATGAAGTAGGTACTATTAAATTCAATAATGTATCTTTCAAATATCCTGATGGTGAAGAAGATATGTTAACTGATATTTCATTTGAAGTTAAGAAGGGTGAAACTGTTGCCTTCATTGGATCAACTGGATCAGGTAAAACAACTTTAGTTAATCTTATTCCAAGATTCTATGATGTAACTGAAGGAGAAGTTATAGTTGATGGAGTAAATGTTAAAGAGTATAAAGATGAAGCATTACATAATATAATTGGATATGTTCCTCAGAAGGCTGTAATGTTTGCTGATACTATTAACTTTAATGTTGCTTATGGAGAAAATGGTAAAGGTAAAATATCTAAAGATAAAATTAAAGAAGCAGTTAAAATAGCTCAAGCTAAAGAGTTTGTTGAAAAGATGGATGGAGATTATAATGCACATATAGCTCAAGGAGGTACAAATGTATCTGGAGGACAAAAGCAAAGATTGTCTATTGCAAGAGCTGTAGCAAGAGATCCTGAAATATATATATTTGATGATACATTCTCAGCACTAGATTATAAGACTGATTCAACACTTAGAAAAGAATTAAGAAAATATACAAAAGATGCAACTGTATTAATTGTTGCTCAAAGAATTGGTACTATCATGAATGCTGATAAGATTATAGTTTTAGATGATGGTAAATGTGTAGGAATGGGGACACATAAAGAATTATTAAAGAATTGTGAAGTGTATAAGCAAATAGCCTTATCACAATTAAGTGAGGAGGAATTATAATGCACGGAAGACCAAGAATAAATGAAAAATCCAAAGACTTCTTTGGATCATTAAAAAGAATATTTAAAGAATTAAATAGATATAGTTTATTATTAATCATTTCATTATTGTTTGCAGCATTAGGTTCTATTCTTTCAATAGTAACACCTAATAGATTATCTGTATTAACTGATTCAATAACTGAAGGTATAGGAGTTAATCAAGATAACTTAAAGATAATTATAACTAATGAATATAAACCTAAACCAGATGTATTAACAATAATAGAAGATGAGTCTATTCCATTAGATGATAGAAATGAATATTCATCTATGATGAGTTGGTGTGATTGTGAAAATGATTTGAATAGTATTCCAAAGAGTATTAAAGAAAAATTATACCCAGCATATGAAATAGATGGAGTAACAATTACAACTGAAGATCAAATAGAATTACATTATTTAATTAAAGATATAAATCTTGAAGATCAACAAGCATATGTTAAAGCATTAAATAATGCACCTGAGAATATTAAGAAAGTAGTTATTAATAATTTAGATTTTAGTAAAGTGACTAAAGCAGCTATTGTCTTAGGTATTATTATGTTATTAAGTGCATTATCATCATATGTTACATCATTAATTACTGCTGTAGTATCTAATAGATCAGCTCAAGATTTAAGAGGTAAAATATCTAAAAAGATTAATAGATTACCATTAAGATATTTTGATAATAATCAAGTAGGTGATGTATTATCAAGAGTAACAAATGATGTTGATACTGTTGCACAAGGGTTAAATAATTCACTTGCTACATTAGTTACATCGATTACCTTATTGTTAGGTTCATTATTTATGATGATAATAACAAATTATATAATGGCATTTGCAGCTGTTATATCAACTGTAATTGGTTTTGTCTTTATGGTACTTATCTTAAGTAAATCTCAAAAGTACTTTAACTTAAGACAAGAAGAATTAGGTAAACTTAATTCACATATTGAAGAAGTTTATTCAGGTATATTAGTTGTTAAAGCTTATAATGGTAAGAAGATATCTGATAAAGAATTTGATAAGTTAAATGAAAGTGTTTATAAAGCTAATAAGATGTCTCAATTCTTATCAGGAATGATGCATCCTTTAATGGGATTTATAGGTAACCTTGGATATGTAGCTGTTTGTATAGTAGGTGCTTTACTTGCTTTCAATGGTCATATATCATTTGGTGTAATAGTAGCTTTCATGATCTATGTAAGATTATTTAATAATCCATTAACTCAAATGGCTCAAACATTTACAGCATTACAATCATCTGCAGCTGCAGGAGAAAGAGTATTTGAATTCTTAGATGAAGAAGAACAAACTGATGAATCAAATATCAAAACTAAGATAAATGATGTTAAAGGTAACATAGAATTTAAGGATGTTAAGTTCTCTTATAATGAAGATAAAGTAATTATTAAAGACTTTAATGTTAAAGTTAAACATGGACAAAAGATAGCTATTGTTGGACCAACTGGTGCTGGTAAAACTACCATGGTTAATCTTTTAATGAAGTTCTATGAAATAAATGATGGAGATATTATTATTGATGGAAACTCTATTAAAGATTTAACTAGAGAACAAATACATTCATTATTTACTATGGTATTACAAGATACATGGTTATTTAATGGAACTATAAGAGATAATATTAAATTTAATAGAAAGAATGTATCTGATGATAAAATCATGGAAGTATTAAGAATAGTTGGATTAAAACACTTTATTGAAACACTTCCTGATGGATTAGATACAGTTATAACTGAAAGTGATTCAATCTCAAGTGGACAAAAGCAATTATTAACTATTGCAAGAGGTATGATTGAAGATGCTCCATTCTTAATATTAGATGAAGCAACATCAAATGTTGATACAAGAACTGAAGAGTTAGTTCAAAAAGCTATGGATAAATTAACTAAGGGTAGAACATCATTTATCATCGCTCATAGATTATCAACAATTAAAAATGCGGATATTATTTTAGTTATGAATGAAGGTAATATAATTGAGCAAGGAACTCATGAAGAATTATTAAAGAAAAAAGGTTTCTATGCAAATTTATATAACTCGCAATTTGAATTATAAAAGAGATTTGTTAATAATCTCTTTTATTATTTAAAAAAATAAAATATAATTAAGATAGAAAGGATAGGGTATATATGAAGAAATATATTGCTGAATTTATTGGTACTTTTACATTAGTTTTCTTTGGTACTGGTATTGCTGTAGTATCTGGTGGTAATTTAGTTGCTACTTCTTTAGCATTTGGTTTAGCTATAGTTGCTTCTGCATATGTAATTGGAAATATATCTGGTTGCCATGTTAATCCTGCTGTTTCTTTAGCAGTGTTATTAAGTGGTAAGATGAGTATTAAAGATTTCATTGGATATGAATGTGGACAAGTAGCTGGTGCATTTGCTGGTTCTGGATTATTATATTTCATAATCAAGAATACAGATATTACTATGGCATTAGGTACAAATGGATATGGTGAATTATCAGCATCAAATATTACTTTATTAGGTGCATTCATTGTTGAAGTAGTATTAACATTAATATTTGTTTATACTATTTTGGGTGTAACAAGTGATGAATCTAAATCTGGACAAGCTGGATTAGTTATTGGCTTAACTCTAGTATTTGTTCATTTATTAGGTATTGGTTTAACTGGTACATCTGTTAACCCAGCAAGAAGTTTAGCTCCTGCTGTTATCATGGGTGGTGTAGCACTTAAACAAGTATGGGTATTCATCGTTGCTCCTTTTGTAGGATCTGCAATGGCTGCTTTATTATATAAGGTATTAAATAAAGTAGATACTCCTAAGAAAGCTACTAAAAAGAGCAAATAGTATTGCTCTTTTTATTTGCCTTAATACATGTAATTATTATATAATATTGCTTGTGATTGGGGTTTTATTATGAAAGTGAAAGCAAGCAAAAAGATTAAACCTATTATTTATTATTTAGCATTGGCATCATTATGCTTGTCTTTATGTGCATGTAATCCAAACTTGTATCCAAAAAATACAGTTAATACTAATTTAATAACTAATAGTATAAATATAGATGATTATAGAATTGATTATGATGATATTGAAAGTGATTATATATTATATAAAAATAAAGGTGATAAACCATATGAATATAAACCAAGTTATTCTAAATTATATTTAGAGTCTGCTGTATATGTATCTTCTAATCCATCTCAATATGGATATAATCCTATTGATTTAGATGAATTAAATAAATATTCTGTTTATTATATTAATCCAGAGAACAATTGGATTGAACCTTATTTAAATGATAAAAGATATACTTGTAAAGATATAGCTATCGAACAATATAAAGATGAAGATGGAGAAGAGTATATTTTATATAAATGTGCTGTATATGTTGTTAACGATTTTGATCAAGGTAAGACTATAGAATTATCAGGTAAGGTTTGGCCAATTCAAGAAATAGCATATGAGGTACCTGTATCACCTGTTGAATCTTTCTATGTTTATTATACTTCTTTATCTAAATTAGATGAAAAAGGATATGCTCATTTATTAGCAGATAAAGAAGAAGGATTTGATAGAGTATCTGTAAATGGTAATCTAGATGATATATTACTTCAAAAACAAAATATAAAAATAAAATAAGAGTTTCTCAACTCTTATTTTTTTACTTCCATGATAACTGGTAAGATAATTGGTCTTCTACCAGTCTTTTGATTTATAAACATATTTAATTCTAATATTATTTGATTCTTAAGATCTGTTAAGTTATATCTTTTACTTAATACATTTGTAACTATTTCAGATACTTTATTTTCTATTTCTTTGATTAATTCTTGATTTTCATTTACAAGAATAAATCCTCTTGTAGTAATATTAGGTTTAATTAATAATTGATGTCTTTTATTATCTATATTTAATATAGTTATTAAAACTCCATCTTTACTCATTAATTGTCTATCTTTCAATACAACAGATCCAACATCACCAATACGAGAACCATCAACATAGATAGTACCAGCTTGTACTTTACCTTCCATGTGACATCCTTCATCATCAAGTATTACTTTATCTCCTAAACCACATAGGAATGAATGATCTCTTGGTATTCCACATTGTTCAGCTAAATCTATATGTTCTTTTAACATTCTATATTCACCATGGATTGGCATAAAGTATTCTGGATTAATTAATCTTAACATCCATTCAAGTTCAACTTGTTTACCATGTCCAGATGTATGTAATGATTCATTTGTATCATTTGTATAAACTTTAACACCTTGTAAGTATAACTTATTAATAACTCTATTAACAGATGATCTATTACCTGGAATAGGGTTAGATGAAAATATGATTACATCATCAGGCATTAATTTAACTTGTTTATGTGTTCCTTCAGCTATTCTTGATAAAGCCGCAAGTGGTTCACCTTGAGAACCTGTACATAAGATACATATTTCATTCTTTTTATAATCTTTAGCTTTATTAGCATCTATAAATATAGAAGCATCTTTTATTAGTCCATCTTTTAATGCTATATCTTTAGCATTTTCCATTGATCTACCAAATGTAATAATCTTTCTATTATTAGCTCTACAAGTTTCAACTATATGTTGAATACGATAAATGTTAGATGCAAATGTTGCAAGAATTATTCTTGATGTTTGTTCTTTAGCAAACATATCACCTAAAGCTTCATCAACAACTGATTCAGATGATGAGAAACCAGGAGACAACGCATTTGTTGATTCACCAAGCATTAACTTAACACCATGTGATCCAAACTTAGCCATCTTATGAATATCTGCCATAGGACCAATTGGAGTCATATCGAATTTGTAGTCACCTGTATGTACTATAATACCATTTGGTGTATGTACTACAATTGCAAAAGAATCAGGTATTGAGTGAGTAGTGTTAATAAATTCAATCTTAAAATGTTTAAACTCAAATACTGAATCTTTATTATATACTTCAATATTATCATCAGGTATATTCTTTTCAACTAATTTCTTTTTAATTAAATCACTTGCTACAAGTGGAGCATATATCTTAGGTATTTTAACAGATTGCTCTAAGAATGTAATACCACCTATATGATCTTCGTGTCCGTGAGTAATAATTAAAGCTTTTATTTTGTTTTCATTTTCTTTTAAATATGTTACATCTTGTATAACATAATCAATTCCTAGTAATTCATCTTCAGGAAACATTACACCAGCATCAATGATAAGTATTTCATCTTCATGTTCAATAACATACATATTCTTACCAATTTCGCCAACGCCACCCAAAGAGAACACAGATGTAGAATTCTTCTTCATCTTAATTCCTCCTTATATTAAATTAATCAGAAAAGTTTCTTTCCAAGTGATTTAATTATACTATATTTACTACTTTTTGTCTACTTGTTATAATTAATATATAGTGAAGATGGTGATAATATGAACAAAAAATCTATAACATTATCAGTTATATGTATTCTTATTTTATTTATATTATTTGCATCTTTTAAACTTATTATTGAACCATCAATTGAAAGAAATTATATAGAACCAGATAAGACCTCTATGGTTAAGATTGATGATAAAGAATTAAAGGTAACATATAAAGAAGGAGATACATTAGATGTATCTTTAACATATGGAAATATATATACTAAGATTATTAATATATCAAATGATAATGATCAAGATGTTACATATTCATTAAAATATACAGATTCAAATATATCTAATGATCTAATAACATATGAAGCATTTGTATCCTATAATGGAGTAGATTATACAAGTGTACTTAATAATAAAAAGCTAATAGCTAATTCTAGTTTATTACATAATATAGTAATACCTAAAAAAAGTGATATGAGTATTAAAGTGGTATTTAAATCTAATATGGAAAATACTGAAACTATTATTAAAGGTAAAGTAGTAATAAGTACTAATTTATCAACATTAGAGTTATATAATACAACTATAAGAAATATAACTGAAGCATTAGATAAAAAAGTAGAAGATTTAAATGGTATATCAGTTAAAGGCTATTATTTATTAAATATTAAAGATTTATCATTTAATAATGGAGCTAATGTATCAGGATATATATTAGTTGATTCAACTGATATATCAGATATTAAATACATTTATACTATTTTTAATAATAAATATTTAATAAAGAATACTTCTATAAGTGATATGAATATTATTAATGTTGATAATGAATATGTATCATCATTAAATAAAGATGTAATATGTCATCAATATGATACTAGAATTAAATGTGATAATTTTTCATCTATACCTAAGAATAGTGTGAATAATAAACAAGAGTTTTTTAACAATATAAAAGTAGTAATAGATGAGTATAAGAATATGGAAATAAATGATAATAATAACTATATTTATAATATTAATAAAAATAATATAGTTGGTTATATTTTATTGAATAAGAATGATATGTTTATATATTTAAGAAATGATATGTTTATGGTATCAGGATATAACTATAAAAAACTAGGGGACTTTGATATTAAATCAAAAGCTATAAGAACATACAATGAATCAGCTTTTAATCTATCTGCAAGTGATTTCAATAAAGTATGTGAGTTTTCTGGATTTAATAATTGTATAGAAGGAAAATAAAAAAGACTTAAGTTAATCTTAAGTCTTATTTTATATATTAAGCTGCTTTATCAGTTTTATTTAAAGTTCTCCATTCACGATTAGTTAATGCAACTTTAGTTCCGTTTACAGTCTTAACTTGTAAGTTTAAGTTTTGTCTTCTTTTTGTATGTCTCATTGAGTGAGATACATTATTACCAACTAAAGGTTTTCTAGTAGTTAATTTTGTCATGAGTTTTTCCCTCCTTAATTAATCTTTTACGATTATAACAATAATAACCTATAAAGTCAAGAAATAATCTTATATATAAGGGTTATTTATTGTGTATTGTTTATTTAATTGAATTGATTTTTTTAATATCTTTTTATCTAAATTAGATTTAGTTAATTCAACAGCAGCTGAATTATCATCAACTAATTCTTCTCTTATATCTTTATCAGGTATACATGATAAGTGTGTTTTAATAGTTAATCCTATTAAAATATCAAATACTTTTTCATCTATACTATTATATTTATTCTTATTTCTTCCCATTAATCTATCTTGTTCAAATATTATTTGGTTTTTATGTTCATCAATATATTCTGGATAGAATGAATTGTTTCTTTTAAATATAAAATCTAATTTTCTATGATAATGAGATATAGAATTATCAAGTGAATGATTAACTAAGAATGAATCTTCTAAACAAGATATAGTAGATAAAATATTATATTTAACATCTATTAATCTATCTTTTATATCTACATTAGTTTCTTTTTCAATTGCTTCTAATAAATATTTAATGAATATATTTGATTCTAATTGAATAGATGCGATACTATAGTCATCTAAGTTTTCATCATATTTTGTATTCTCTCTAATTAATTCTTTATAATCTTCTACATCTTCTGAATCGTATTCATCTTCATCTAATTCATAAAGCCCATTATTTAAATCATAAGTGACACCATCAATTGTTATTTTACCTTGTAATTCATATTCTTTTGGTTTTGTATGAAATAAATATGATGTTTCTTCTAAGAATTCAAATAATCTTCTATGTCTAAATTTTTTTAAATATGAATTATAATCATAGAAGAATAGATCTGTATGATCAATAGCTGTTAAAGTATCTTCTAATTTATCCATATAATCATCATTGATAGGATATTTAAAAATAAGACTTTTAACTTTTCTTTTTGAATATCTAATTAAATCACATAAATCATTATATTCTTCTGTATTTACTTTATTATTTTTTTCTAATTCAGCTAATTTATCATACATACAAAGTACTGCGTCATTGAAATCCATGACTTTTAGCATATCGTTTACTCTATCATCCATCAATATCCCTCTTTAACTGTTTATAGTAATATTATTATTTATATATGTCAAGGTATGATATAATTTAATTAGGTGAATTCTATGTATTATCCAATAAGTATTAAAACTGATTATTCACTTTATAAATCACTTATTAAAATAAATGATTTAATTTCTTATGCAAAGAAAAATAGTATCAGTACTTTGGGTATATTAGATGATAACTTGAATGGATCACATCTTTTTTATAATGGATGTATTAAAAATGATATTAAACCTATTATAGGTGTCGATATAACTTTAAATGATAATCATATTTATTTATATCCATCTAACTATGATGCTTTAATAAATTTATTTAAACTAACTAAAGTAATAGATAAAGATATAGATGTATTAAAAAAATATAGTAAAGATGTTATATGTGTATTACCTTATGAATATAAAGATTTATATGATGAATTAAAGAATATATATAATACTATTTTAATTGGATATATAAATAATGATGAAAAGAAGAATGCTTTGTTAATAAGTGATAAAGTAGTGTATATAAATTTAATATTATCTTTAGATAAAGAGAATAGTAAGTATATTAATTATTTAGAGTTTATAGATAAAGGATTAAAACTAGGAGAACAAGAATTAAAAGATTATTCTAAAAATGTATTAGATTTATCTATAGATGAAGATACATCTTGTTTAGCTGATTTAATTAATATTGAATATCCTAAAGATAAAAGATATATTCCACATTATGATGAAACAATAAAAGATAGTAAAGAATATTTAATTAATTTAGCTAATAAAGGTTTAGCTAAAAGATTAAATAATAATATAACTAAAGAATATCAAGATAGATTAGATTATGAATTAAAAGTTATATCTGATATGGGATTTGTAGATTATTTCTTAATAGTATTTGATTATGTTAGATATGCTATAAAGAATGATGTATTAGTTGGAGCAGGAAGGGGTTCAGCTGTTGGATCACTTGTAGCTTATTCATTAGGTATTACATCAATTGATCCTTTAAAATATAATTTAATATTTGAAAGATTCTTAAATCCAGAGAGAGTAACAATGCCTGATATCGATATTGATTTTGATGCAGAAAAAAGAGATATTGTTATTGATTATGTAAGAAATAAATATGGTGAAGATAGAGTAGCACATATAATTGCATATGGAACATTCCAAGCAAGAGAAGCTATCAGGGCTGTTGCTAAAATATATAATATGGATGAAAAGAAGATAAGTGAATTATCTGATTATATTGATAGTAAAAAGAGTTTATCTGAAAATCTTACAAAAGAATTAAAACAATTCTTATATGATAATGATAGTTTAAATGTAATTTATAATGAAGCATTAAAGATTGAAGGAATTAAAAAACATGTTGGTGTTCATGCAGCAGGTGTTGTTATTTCATCAGTTAATTTAACAGATGTAATTCCTCTTATCTATAATGGTGATGAATATTTAACTGGATATGATAAAGATGAACTTGAGGAAATGGGATTACTTAAAATGGACTTCTTATCTATTAAGAATCTAACAATTATATCTAATATATTAAAAGATATAGAAAAAAATACAGGTAAAAAATTAGATATTAATAAAATAGATTTAGATGATAAAAAAGTATATGAGTTATTCTCAAGAGGTGATACAGTTGGAGTATTCCAATTTGAATCAGCTGGTATGAAGAACTTCTTAAAAAGATTAAAACCAAAAGAGTTCAATGATTTAATTATGATTAATGCTATGTATAGACCAGGACCTATGAGTGAGATAGATAATTATGTTAAGAGACATAACGAGAATGTTAAGATAACATATCCTGATGATAGCTTAAAAGATATATTAGAACCAACATATGGAATAATGATATATCAAGAACAAGTAATGCAAATATTAGTTAAGATGGGTGGATTCTCATTTGGTGAAGCTGATATTGTAAGAAGAGCAATAAGTAAAAAGAAGTTACAATTAATTGAAGAAGCAAAAGATAAATTTATTAATAATTCAATTAAGAATGGTTATACTGAACAAAAAGCAAATGAAGTATATGATCTTGTTGTTAAATTTGCTGACTATGGTTTTAATAAATCACATTCGGTTGCATATGCCTTCATTGGATATCAAATGGCTTATTTAAAAGTTAATTATCCTGAATACTATTATATTAATATTCTAAATAATAATATAGGTGGAGAAGCTAAAACTAAAGAGTATATTGATGAAATAAAAAGAGTAGGTATTAATATCTTAAAACCAGATATTAATAAATCTGATAAATTATATGTTAAAGAAAATGATGGTATTAGACTTCCTTTAAGATGTATTAAAGGTGTTGGTATTGTAGCAGCTGATAATATTATTAAGCTAAGAGGAGATAAACCTTTTAAAGATATATTTGATTTCTTATCAAGAATAAATAAAAAAGATGTTAATAAAAAAGTATTAGAAGTATTAATTGATGCTGATGTATTTGCATCATTTGGTTATAATCGTAATACTCTTAAATATAATTTAGATACATTGATTAATTATTCTGAATTAATAAGTGATTTAGATGAATCATTAGTGAATAAACCTGAAATCGTAGAAGTGGAAGAAGCACCTATTGATGAATTGATGAAGAAAGAAAAAGAGTTATTTGGTTTCTATATTTCTTCACATCCATCTTCTAAATATCCTAATATGTTTAAATTAATAGATATTAGAGATAGTTTTAACAAAAAGATTAAAGGTGTATATTTAATCGAAAAGATAAATATGATAAAAACTAAAAAAGATGAAGATATGTGTTTCATTACTGCATCTGATGAAACAGCTACAGGTGACTTTGTAGTGTTCCCTAAAACTGTTAATCAAATAGTAGATATAAATGCTGGAGATGTAGTAGAGGTAGAAGGAATTGTTGAAAGAAGAGTAGATAAATTCCAAATAGTGGTAAACAGAATAGAAAAGATATAACACATATCTTTTTTCTATGCTATAATAGTTTTTAGGGTGGTAATATGGAAGGTAAAATTTATAGAATCGGAAAACCTGGTATTAATCTAGGTAATGAAAGAATGGTAATTGTTGAAGGACCTCAAGGAGCTGGTAAATCAACACTTGCTAATTATTTAAGAGATAATATTCCTGGCGCAAATCTATATAGATTAAGTGGTCAAAAGGATAAAACATTAACTGGTTTAGAACATAGTAGAAAAATGTATGATGCATTATTTGAATATTTAACTAAGATGCAAAGTGTTCCAATGGATATGATTTTTGATAGAACATTTACAACTGAAGAAGTTTATTCAAGATTAGGTTATAAAGATTATTCATTTACTGAAGACTATGAAGCATATTTAAAGATGTTAGAGAGATTAAATTATGATATTTATTATTTCTCATTATATTTAAGAGATATTGAATTATATAAACAAAGATTAGATAGAGGTGGACATCACAACTATCAATCATTCAGTGTTGATAACTCAAGAAATCAACAAGAAACATTCTTAGAGATAAGTCATGACTTAAGTGAATTAAAAAATGTTAATGCTATTCAATTACCTATGGATGATTTTGATGAAGCATATGACATAGTAAAAGATACATTAAAAATAAGATAGAATAGTTATTACTATTCTATTTTTATATGTTATAATAGGGAATAGGTGATAAATATGTTTGAATATTTAGGAGATAGATTATCTAGTGCTATAAAAAATATTAGAGGTATGGGTAGAATAACTGAAGAAAATATTAATGAAGCAGTTAGAGAAATCCGTATGGCATTATTGGAAGCTGACGTTAACTATGAAGTAGCTAAAGAGTTTACTAAGAATGTTAAAGAAAAAGCATTAGGTATGGATGTAGGCAAAAACTTAAAACCTGATGAAGTATTTATTAAATTAGTTAAAGATGAATTAGTAGAATTATTAGGTGGAGATTATGTTGCACTTGAAACTGAAAAGAGCCCAACAATCATTATGATGGTAGGTCTTCAAGGTTCAGGTAAAACTACAACAGCTGGTAAGATAGCTAATTTAGTTAGAAAGAAATATAAAAAGAATCCTTTATTAGTTGCATGTGATATCTATAGACCTGCAGCAATAGACCAATTAAAAGATATAGGTAAACAATTAAATATATCTGTATATGAAGAAGGCAAAAAGGATCCTAATGAAATAGTTAAGAATGCTCTTGTCTATGCAAAAGAAAATCATCATAACTATATTATTATAGATACAGCAGGTAGATTACATATTGATGATACTTTAATGGATGAATTAAAGAGTATTCAAGATAACTATAAACCAAATGAAGTATTACTTGTAATTGATTCCATGATGGGTCAAGATGCTATTAATGTTATAAACGGATTTAATAATAAATTAGATTTAACAGGTGCTATTTTAACTAAGATGGATGGAGACACTAAAGGTGGTGTTGCATTATCTGTAAGACACTTAACTAATGTACCTATTAAGTTTGTTGGTAACTCAGAAAAACTTGATGGTATATCAGAATTCTATCCAGAAAGAATGGCTGAAAGAATCTTAGATATGGGTGATATTCTATCTATAGCAGAAAAAGTTGAAGGAGCAATAGATGAAGAAGAAGCTAAGAATCTTGAAAAGAAAATGAAATCTGGTAAATATGATTTAGAAGATTTCTTAGTAAGTATGAAACAAATAAAAAATCTTGGACCTTTAGAAAATATCTTAAAAATGTTACCAGGTGCAAGAAATATGGGATTAAATAATGTTAATATTGATCCAAAAGATATGGCTCACATTGAAGCTATTGTTTTATCCATGACTCCATATGAAAGAAGACATCCTGAAGTATTAAAAGCAACAAGAAAACAAAGAATAGCAGCTGGTTCAGGTAGATCTGTAGAAGAAGTAAATAGATTATTAAAACAATTTGAACAAATGAAGACTATGATGAAGCAATTTTCAAATGGTAATATGAAAATGCCATTTTAAGGTGTAATATGAAGAATATTAAATATGTAATATTAGGTATGTTTATTTTATTTATTATTATATTTTTATCTAGTTTTGTTTTTACTTTTAATAATAGAAATAGAATTATTCATGTTAATAAATATGAAGGATATGATAAAACTAGAGAAGAATTAAGTAAGAAAATAGATAAAGTAAAAAATGTTGATTGTAAGAACTCTTTAAATGATATGTTAGAGAGAATAGATAGTATAAATTTTACTACAGATGTTAAGCTAAAAGATTATTATGAAGTTTATCATAAAGATAATAAAACCTTTTTAGATTTTTATACATCTGCAGCTGATGCATGCAATATCAATAATGAAAAGATATATATTAAAGCATTACAATCCACAACATATCCTATCTTTATTGGTAGTGAATATAATAATGCATATGAACTAAGAATAAGATATGTATATGATAATAATGATGAGATAGGAACCTATACTACAATTGTAGGTGAATTAGGCGTTTTATCCGATTTACTAGAGGAGTTATCATGAGACGTGCTTATAGTTTGGTTTATATAGTTAATATATTATTAGGATTAATATTAGCTTTCTTATTTTTATTTATTATTAATTATAAAATGGTAAGTTATTTTATATTTATACCTATATGTATATTTTATATAGTTAGTTCTATTATATTTTTTAATAAGAGAAGAAAGATTGAAAAAGTAGATAAAATAATATTATATTTATATCTTTTTTTTACTATGTTTATGTTGATAATAAATGTAGTATTACAAAGAGTATTTAATAATGAATCTTTTATATACTATAACTTTTATATATATGTATATCATTTATTGTTTATTCTATATAATTATTTTATATAATTTACATTTATAAGTTAATAAATTATAATTAAAGTAGGTGATACTATGAAGAAAGTATTTGAAAACAAATATGCTCAAATAGCATTAGGGGTATGTGCAATTATATTATTTTATTTCTTTATTCTTCATATAGGATTTTTCTATGAAGCATTAAGGGGATTATTAAAAATATTAAGTCCATTGATAATTGGATGTGTTTTAGCTTATATTATGCATCCTATAGTTAATTTAATAGAAGATAAACTAT
This sequence comes from Bacilli bacterium, assembly GCA_017542465.1. Taxonomy (GTDB): domain Bacteria; phylum Bacillota_I; class Bacilli_A; order RF39; family UBA660; genus UBA6985. Next base: position 57,381 of record JAFXXB010000012.1, read on the forward strand.
TAAAAGTAGTAAAGAAAGAAACATTCAGAAGAAACTTAGCAATAACTATAGTGATAGTAATTATATTAGGTATTGCAGTTACTTTAACAAGAATAATAATACCTGAATTATTAAATTCAATTAAAACTATTATTGTTAATGTTCCATCATATATGTTAACATTAAAATCAATTATTAGAGATTGGATAGCTGATAGTGCTATTGAAGAACAAGTAATGGCTAACTATGATAATATGTTAACTACTATAAATGATAATTTAAATAATATAGCTTTACCAACAATCAATGCAGCTATAGAGAATTTAGGTGCTGGTTTACTATTTGTATTCAAAGGAGTATTTAATTGGTTAATAGGTTTTGTATTTGCTATTTATATTTTAGCTAATACTAAAAACTTTGGTGCTGGTGCAAAGAAAATACTATATGCAACATTTGATAATGAAAGAGTAAATGACTTTATTGTAGAGTTAAAACATATAAATAAAGTATTTGTTAATTTTATGATAGGTAAGGTAACAGATTCATCAATAATCTTAATTACAACATTTATATTCTTATTTGTATTTAAGTTTCCATATCCATTATTAATTGCTGTAATAATAGGTGTAACTGATCTTATACCTTACTTTGGACCTTACATTGGTACTGTTCCATCAACATTATTAATAATGTTAGTTGATCCAGTTAAAGCAATTATATTTGTTATATTTATAATAATATTACAACAAGTAGATGCTAACCTTATAACTCCAAGAATTCAAAGTAATGCAACAGGTTTACCTTCATTCTGGGTATTATTTGCGATTACATTATTTGGTGGTATTTGGGGATTAGTAGGATTATTAGTAGGTGTTCCATTATTTACAATCATCTATGAAATCATTAGAGATATAGTTAATAAAAAGTTAGCTAAAAAGAATTTACCTATTGATAAAGAATACTATGAAAAACATGATAGTATCGTGGGAAAAACAATAAAGGCTAAAGTGCCAAAAAAGAATTAAACGATTATACAATATAATCGTTTTTTTATATTCATTTTTCCGAATAAATGGTATAATTGTTGTAAGGTGGAAGAATGAGAAGTATATTTGATTATAAACTAGAAGATCTAGAAGAATATTTCGAATCAATTGGTGAAAAGAAATTTAAAGCTAGACAAATATTTGAATGGATATATAAGAAACATATATATGATTTTTATGAGATGTCTAATATATCTAAAAGTTTATCTGAAAAATTAAATAATGAATTCTCTACCGATTTATTAACAATCAAAACTAAACAAACAAGTAAGTTAACAAATAAGTATTTATTTGAACTTGATGATGGTAATTTGATTGAAGCAGTTTTAATGAAACATGACTATGGAATGAGTATATGTGTATCAAGCCAAGTTGGATGTAACATGGGTTGCACATTCTGCGAGTCAGGTAGACTTAAAAAGGTAAGAGACCTAACTGCTGGTGATATGGTTAAACAAATAATCATGATACAAGAAGATATTAATGAAAGAATAGATTCTGTTGTAGTCATGGGAATTGGAGAACCATTTGATAATTATAAGAATGTAATGGATTTTGTTAGGATAATTAATTCACCATATGGAATAGAAATAGGTGCAAGACACATAACTATTTCTACATCTGGAATAATTCCAATGATTGAAAAATATGGTGATGAAGACTTACAAACTAACTTAGCTATATCCTTACATGCACCTAATAATGAATTAAGAAGTAAGTTGATGGGAGTAAACAGGGCTTATCCTCTTGAAGATTTAATAGATGCTATAAAGAAATATATTGATAAGACTAATAGAAGAGTAACAATAGAGTATCTTCTATTAAAAGATGTTAATGATGATGAAAAGTGTGCTAATGAGTTAGCTGATTTACTTAAAGGTATGAATGTATATGTTAATTTAATACCTTATAATGAAACTTCTCATACAGAATATAAAACATCACCTAAAGAACATGTAATGAAGTTTTACGATATATTAAAGAAGAGAAAAATAAATGTAACAATAAGAAAGAAATTTGGGGATGAAATAGATGCTGCATGTGGACAGCTAAGAGCGAATGAGGTGAATAAGTTATGAAATCATTTTATATAACTGATGCAGGAAGAGTAAGAAGTCATAATGAAGATTCAGTAACAATAGTAAAAAATCAAGCATCTGAACATTTAATGATTGTAGCAGATGGTATGGGAGGACATAGAGCTGGTGAAGTTGCATCAAGCATGGTTGTAACTCAAATAGGATCTCGTTTCCAAAAGTTATCATCTATAGGATCTAAACAAGATGCAGTTAATTGGTTAAGAGAAAATGTTAGAGAAATTAACTCTGAAATAATTAAATATTCACAAGAAAATCCTGAAGCATCAGGCTTGGGTACTACTTGTGTTATGGCATTAATGACTAAAGAATTCTTAATGTTTGTTAACATTGGAGATTCATCTGGATTTGTTATCAAGAATGGTAAATTAAAGAAAGTAACTAAAGATCATACATTAGTTAATTTCTTAGTAGAAACAGGAGATTTATCACCTGAACAAGCTAAAAATCATCCAAAGAAAAATGTACTTATGAGAGCATTAGGTGCATCAGATAAATGTGAATTAGATATATTTGATGTTGAAACTGATGTTGACGGAGTACTATTATGTTCTGATGGTTTAACAAATATGTTAACTGTAGAACAAGTTGAAAAAGTATTAAATGAAGAAGATATAGAAGTTGATGAAAAACTTATTAAATTAATAAAGAAATGTAATGTAAGAGGTGGATTAGATAATATTTCTATAGCCTTACTTTTAAAGAATGAAAGAGGGTCTTCTAAATGATAGTTAAGGGACAAAAGATAAATGACAGATACCAAATCATCAAGACAATTGGTGAAGGTGGTATGGCTAATGTTTATCTAGCATATGATACTATACTAGATAGAAATGTAGCAGTTAAAGTATTACGTGGTGATCTTGCAACAGATGAAAAGTTTGTTAGAAGATTCCAAAGAGAAGCTTTATCAGCATCAAGCCTATCTCATCCAAATATAGTTGAAGTATATGATGTTGGTGAAGATAATGAATCATACTATATAGTAATGGAATATATTGAAGGTAAACAATTAAAACAATTGTTGAAAAAACGTGGTAAGTTAACATTAAATGAAGTAGTAGATATAATGCTTCAAGTAACTGATGGTATGTCAGCTGCCCATGATTCATATATAATCCATAGAGATATTAAACCTCAAAATATAATGATCTTAGAGAATGGTTTAATTAAAATAACAGACTTTGGTATTGCTATGGCATTAAACTCAACTCAATTAACTCAAACAAATTCAGTTATGGGTTCAGTTCATTATTTACCACCTGAACAAGCAAGTGGTAAGGGTGCTACAATTCAATCAGATGTATACTCAATGGGTATCTTAATGTATGAATTATTAACTGGTGAATTACCTTTTAGAGGTGACAATGCAGTTGAAATAGCCTTAAAACAAATTAAGGAACCAATTCCTTCAGTTAAGGATAAGGTAGATGTTCCTCAATCAATTGAAAATATAATTATTAAAGCAACAGCTAAAAATCCAAAGAATAGATATGCTGATGCTAGAGAAATGTATGAAGATTTAAGAACAGCATTATCAAAGGAAAGAGAAAATGAACCTAAGTACATGTTAAAATATGCTGAAAATGATAATGAAAACATTAAGAAGTCAGAAGTAAGAACAACACCTGTTCCTCCTGATGAAGAAGAAAAGAATAAGAAGAAAGCAAAAGATAAGAATGATGAATTCTTAGATAAGTTTGCTGAAACAGAAGAAATTAAAGCAACTAAGATTGAAGAAAAGAAGAGCAAATCATCAGATAAAGAAGAAAAGAAAAAGGAAAATAAGTTATTATTAATCTTAGCTATTATATTTACTTCATTATTTGTTGTAGTAACAGCAATAGTTGTTATAGTTCCTAAGTTCTTAGATGTTAAGGAAGTAAAAATACCTGATGTTAAGAATATGAGTGTTGTAGATGCAGAAGCAGCACTTGAAAAATTAGGATTAGATGTTGAAAATGATGTTAAATATGAAGATTCATCTGATGTTGAAGAAGGTAACGTTACTCGTACTTCTCCTCAAATAGGAAGAACAGTTAAGAAAGGTACTTCAATAACTCTTTATGTTTCATCTGGTGAAGGTGGAGTAGTATTAGAGGATTATACTGGACAAAACTATAATAAGATTCAAGGTATACTAGAAGAAAAGAATATATTTGTAGTAATTAAGAAGGAAGAACCTGAAGATTATAATAAAGTAACTGCTGATCAAATCTTAAGACAAGAACCTGAAAAGGGTAAGGTAGTTAAATCAGGAGGAACTGTAACATTATATATTCCTGATATGAATACAACATATCCTGACTTTACAACTGATGAATGGAAATCAATTGAAAAGATTCAAGAATGGTGTGATAAATATTCAGTTAACTTTGCTGAACCTGTATATGATATGACTGATGAATATCCAGAAGGAAAGATTTATAAACAAACTCCTTTAGCAGGTACTAGAGTACAAACTGGACAAACATTAAAGATTCATATAGCTGAGTCACCTGATGGTGGAGAAGATACAGACGGTACAGGTACAGGAGAAGAATAATGCAAGGTAGAATTACAAGAATTATAAGTAATTTATATACTGTAGATGTTGATGGAAAAACATATGATTGCCGTGCAAGGGGTAAGTTTAGAAATGATAAACTTATCCCTTTAGTTGGTGATTATGTAGAAATAAATGATGAAAATTATATATTAGATATTAAAGATAGAATAAATTCTTTAAATAGACCTATGGTAGCTAATATTGATGTTGCACTTATAGTAACATCATTAAAAAGACCAGAGTTATCATCATACCTATTAGATAAGATGATAGTAAATGTTTCATCAATAAATATTAAACCAGTTTTAGTATTCACTAAATTTGATTTAATACCAGATGAAGAAAAAGACTATTATGATTCAATACTTTCGTATTATAAAAGTGTTGGGTATGATTGTTTATTAAATACTGAAATAGATAAGTTAGATGAACTTATTGATGGTAAGGTTGTAGTATTAACCGGTCAAACAGGTGTAGGTAAATCAACTTTATTAAACAAGTTATTACCTGATGTTAATCAAGAAACTAATGATATATCAGATGCCTTAGGTAGAGGAAAACATACAACTAGACATGTTGAATTATTTAAATATAAGAATTCATTTATTGTAGATACACCAGGTTTTTCAGCACTAGATATAAATGAAGAAGATGAAAATAATATTAGATTTTATTTTAAAGAATTTAAGAATGATGAATGTAAATTCAATGATTGTAAACATATAAATGAAATAGGATGTAAGATAAAAGAAGATGTAGAAAATGGAATCATCTTACAATCTAGATATGATAATTATAAAAGGATGGTGTTGGGAGATGAAAACATCAATATCAATAACAAAGGTTAATACTGATAGAAAAGATGCAGTAAACAAATTATTAAATACAGATACTGAATATATCCATATAGATATGATGGATGGTAAGTTTGTTAATAATACTCAATTATTGCCTAATGAAGTTTTATCTTTAGTTAAGGGTTCAACTACACTATTAGATATTCATATGATGGTAGAAGATCCTATTCCTTATATAAGAGAATTACAAGAATTAACAAATATTAATAATATTACAATTCATTATGAAGTAGGTAATACAGATACCTACATTGATTGTATACATGAATTAGGTATTAAGGCAGGGTTAGCTATTAATCCTAATACTCCTGTAAATTCAATATTACAATTTTTAGATAATATTGATATAATCTTAATCATGGGTGTTTATCCAGGTGAAGGTGGTCAAGAGTTAATACCTGAAACAGTTAATAAAATAAATGAATTAATTCAATTAAGAGATAAGTATAACTTATCATTTGAAATTGAATTTGATGGTGGAGTTAATGATAAGACAAGACCTTTATTAGATGGGTTAGATATAATAGTATCAGGTTCATATGTATGTGCAACTGATAATTATCAAGAAAGAATTAATACAATAAGATAGAAGTGATTTAAATGAATATAGTAAAATTTATATATGTATTTTTTATAAGTATGGTTCCTGTTATTGAGTTAAGAGGAGCAATACCAATTGGATTATCTCCAATGTGGGGAGATCCACTTCCTGTAGTACCTTTATACATAGTATGTATTTTAGGTAATATGATACCAATGCCATTTATATATTTATTTGCAAGAAGAATACTTATATGGGGTTCTGAAGTTAAATTACCTAAATGGTTAAAATGGATTAATAGTATATTTAAATTTATGTTAAATAAAGGTGAAAAAGCAGGAAGAGATATAACAAAGAAGACTGGTAGAAGTGTATTTGTTGCTTTAGCATTATTTGTTGGTATACCTTTACCTGGAACAGGTGGATGGACAGGTGCACTAGCAGCTTCAATATTAGGATTAGATTTTAAGAAAAGTATTATATCTATTCTAATAGGTATATTCTTAGCTGGTGTAATCATGGGACTTGTTTCATCAGGAATATTCTCATTTGTGTTTTAGAGGTGATTTAAATGGCATCAATTATAGATTATATTAAAAAGTATGGTAATAAATCTTTTGAAGAAGAACCATTAAATGAAGTTGATAACGCTCTTTTTTCATTTTTATCATATTTTAATTTTGATGGTATAATTGATAACTCTGGAAGAAAAGTATTATTAAGTGATGCTATATATCAATTTTTTGAGTTACATGATCCTAAAGTATTAAGAACTCATGGAATAGGCTTAAAGGATTCATATCGTTTAGCTAAAGTGTTGATGGAAAAGAAAAGATATAAAGATTTACCTTTATATAATTATGTATACAAAACAGATGAAGAAGTACAATTTTCATCTATATGTATAGATTTAAATGATAAATTAACATATATATCAATTGAAGGAACAGATGATGAAGTCGTTGCATGGAAAGAAGATTTTGAAATGGCTTATATGTTTCCTGTTCCTGCTCAAAAGATGTGTATAGATTATTTAAAGAATAATGTTAAATTCTTGAGTAATAAAAAGTATATAATAGGTGGTCATTCAAAAGGTGGTAACTTAGCATTAGTTGGTACTATGTATTTACCATTCTTTAAAAGAATGAAAGTTAAATCTATTTGGTCTTTTGATGGTCCAGGTTTAAATGATGAACAAATAAATTCTAAAGAATATAATAGAGTAAAAGATAAATACCATTTTTATTTACCTAACTATAGTATAGTAGGAATGATGTTAAATAATAGAGCAGAAATGAATGTAGTAAAAGCTAGTAATGTAACTATCAAATCTCATTCCATCTATTATTGGATGACTACAGATAATAAGTTTACAAGAGGTAAGTTATCACCTTTAAGTAAAGCATTTGATAAGATGATAACTAAATGGATAAAAGCAAATAATAAAGAAACAATTAAAGCTTTTATTGAAGATTTATTTGATATATTTGATAGATGTAATATCCATGATTTATGTGGATTAAATGCAAGAGATATAAAACAAATAACAACTGTTGCAAGAGAGACTAAAAATATATCACCTGAAAGTAAGGAAAGAATAAAAGAATTTGGTAAGATTGTAATAGATACTTTCAAGGAAGATGCATTTGCATTATTTAAGAGTAAAGAATAATAAAAATTATTCTTTTTTTTTATCAATTATGTTATATTATTTATAGTAGGAAGGTAGGAATATAAAATGGAATTTACAACTCGTAGATGTGAAATAAAAAAATTTATACCTGAATATATTTCTATCTTATATGATTTAATAGGTAAAGATAGAGATGTAGGAATGTATCTATTAGATTATAAAGAAAATATGAGTATTGATGATTTCAAAGCATTTTTATTTGGTAAGAATTATAATGAAAATATCTTAGATATATCTATTATTAAAGATAAACAAACTAACGATGTATTAGGATATGTTTCATTGTTTAAAGAAGATTCAAGAAGTAAGAGTATTAATATAGTTTTAGGTAAAGACTATTGGAATCGTGGATATGGTAAAGAAGTAGTAAAGAAAATAGCTGAAATGGAAAAAGCAAATGGCCTAGGATCTTTATATGCTGCTTGTAATGAAAATGACGAAAGAATTCAAAAAGTACTTGAGAATGCTGATTTTGAACTTATTGATAACATGCCAGGTGAACGTAAGGATTTAAATGGTAAAATAGGTGATGAATTCTTATATGAACTTGAAATGATTAGAGTTAAATATGATACATAATTAACTCTTTTTTTATGCAATAAATTAATAAAATATTGTATAATATTTATAAGGCTTTTAAGGGAGGGTTTAAAATGGATGAAAGATTAATTAGATTCTTTAAGAAAATTAACTTTAATGATATATCTTCCTTTGATGAGTGTACTTTAAAAGAATGTATTGTAAATAAAAAAGAGAATTATTGGACTCTTAAAATTAACAGTGAAAATATAATTAATATCAATTCTTTATTGTCTTTAATTGCTTTATGTAAAGATGGTATAGATGATGTTAAAAAGATTAATATTGAAATGTTTTATGATAATGAAGATGATAAAGATGTTTTAGATTACTTTATGTATTACTTTAAAAAAGAAATAAATAATAATAAACAATTAACAACTATAGATGTTGATAAAATAACATGTGAAAATAAAGTTATTAATATTGAAGTATTAACTGAAACTGATGAAAAGAATATTAAAGAAATTGAAAAGAAAATACTTAATAGTTTATCTAAATTAGGAGTAAATGGTGTTTCTTTAAATATAGTTATAAATGATAAAGAAAGAGAAGCTATCAAGAAAGAAATAAGTGATATTAAGAGTAAGAATGTTGCTCCTGTTATAGTGGAAAAGGAACCAGTTAAAGATAAAGATTTTTATAGAAAGAAAAAAGTAGATTATTCAAGAGAAGGTAATGTATCTATTTCATCAATTGTAAAAGAAGAAAACTCATGTAATATAGATGCTTATGTATTTGGAACTGAATTTACTACTTTAACTAAAAAAGATGGTAATACATTATATATGATGACATTAAAAGTGTCTGATAATACTTCATCTATATTAATTAAAAAGTTCTGTAAAGATGAAGAAGAGTATATAGAATTTGGTAAGACTTTTAAAGAAGGTAATTGGTATCATTTTACTGGTGATGTAAGATATGATAACTATGCTAAAGATTTAGTATATAATTTAAGAACATATGAAGCGATAGATAATCCAATTATTAAGAGAGTAGATGATAGTCCTAGAAAAAGAGTGGAATTACACGCTCATACAATGATGTCTCAGATGGACGGTATTATTGATGAAGGTGTATTAGTTAAACAAGCTTTATCTTGGGGTATGCCAGGTTTAGCTATAACTGATCACGATGGATGTCAAGCTTTTCCAGTTGTATTTGATGCTGTAACTAAATATAACAAGGGTAAGAAAAAAGAGTTTGATGAAAAGATAGCAGAGAATGAAGCTGCTCTTGAAGAATTAAAAAATAATGATTCAGCTAATAAAGAAGGAATAAAACAATTAGAAGAATTTATAGATGAATTAAAAGATGAAAAAGAACATTTCAAACCATTTAAAGCATTATATGGTGTTGAATTAGATATGTGTGAATCTACACTTAATGTTTGTTTTAATCCTAATGATGAATTATTAGAGAATAATACATATGTTGTATTCGATACTGAAACAACAGGTTTTAATCCAGGCTTAGGTAACTCTATGATTGAAATAGGTGGAGTTAAAGTTAAGAATGGTGAAATAATTGATAGATTTGATTCATTAATTAATCCAGGATGTAAGATTGATCCTGAAATTACTAGGGTAACAAATATAACTGATGATGATGTTAAGGATGCACCTAATGAAGAGACAGTTACAAAACAATTTAAAGAGTGGATAGGTAGTCTTCCATTAGTGGCTCATAATGCTAAGTTTGATAAGAATATGTTAGACATGGCATATTATAAATATAATTTAGGAAAACTAGAAAATCCTATAATTGATACTTTAATGTTATCAAGAGTTATTAATAGAGATTTAAAAAGACATTCACTTGCAGCTTTAGGTAAAGCTTATGGTGTTGATACAGGTGAAGCTGATGATGAAGAATCAACAGATGGAATTGCTTCAACTGATTTTAAGATTGATGAAAATGAAATTGAAGATATTTTAGTTGATGGTGAATCAATTCTTAAAGTAGTTGATGTAGAATATCAAGATACTGAAATATCCACTGAAGAAGTAATAACTAAAACAAGACATGAATATTATTTACCTACTATCTATAAAGCTAGTAAGACTGAAAAAGTTAATATTGAAGTTAAACTAAAAGATGGTTATACATTAATGGATTTTAATCCTGAATATACATTACATGCTGCAGAGAATCAATGTACATTCACATATCAAACTCCTTTTGGACCAAAGAGTGTATATGTTTCAGTGTATGTTGGTGAACACCATGGAGCCGATGTCGATTCTGAAAATACTGCTTTAATATTTACTAAAATGTTAAAACAAATTGAAGGTGTTGAGAAATTAAGTGATTTAAATAATTTAGGATTACTTGAAGATATATCTATTAAGAATAATCAAAAGTATAAAGATCATATTGGTGAAATATCATCTTATAGAAATTATGTAAGAGAAATAGAAGAAGATGAAGAAGTACCTGAGGATGCAATTTATCCATTTGAAAAATATGGCAATAAAGATTATCTATGGAAATATCCTTGGTGTCATGAAGATAATCTTCAAATGTATGAAAACATACCAGCTAAAACATTCACAGAACATTTAGCTAATGTTTATGATGGAACTAAACATGTAACAATGATAGCTAAGAATCAAGCTGGATTAAAGAATTTATTTAAGATTATTTCTTTTGCCAACTCTAACTTCATGCAAAGAAATGCTAGAATACCTCGTAAGTTAATAGAGGAATATAGAGAAGGAATACTTGTTGGTTCTGCTTGTTTAAATGGTGAAATATTCTATTTAGCTGAAACAAGAAGTGAAGAAGAATTAATCGAGGCAATGAAGTTCTATGATTATATAGAAGTTCAACCAATTGAAAACTATGAACATTTATTACGTAATCATGATGTTAATAACATGAATGATTTAAAGAAGTGTTTAAAGAAAATCATTGAGTGTGCAAAGAAAGCAGACAAGATTATTGTTGCCACTGGTGATGTACATATCTTAAATGAAGAAGATAATTTATATAGAGAAATAATAGTTAATCAAAATGTTCCTGGTAAGGGAAGACATTCATTAGCTAGATATTTAAATGGATATTTAAGAAAAAATACCAATAATGAAAATATTCAAGATGCTATTAAGAAGGCTCAAAGAAATGGATATGAGTTAACAAGTATAGATATAAAAGTATTAAAGTATATCTATGCACTACAAGTTACTCCAAGTATACCAATTACTTCAGCTAATTTATGTAATATATATGTAGCTAATAAGAATAATCAAGAAGAATTAAAACTTAAGAATAAAGATGAAGATAAGAGATATGAAATTGATACAGCTTTAAAGAGATTACAATTAAGTAATGTTATAGGCTTTGATTATAATGAAGGATATTATTATTTAACATCTAAATATGATAAAGGTGAAAAATATAAAGAAGGACATATACCATGTCAATTCTTTAGAACAACTGGTGAAATGTTAGAATCATTTAAATGGTTAAAAGATGATAAACTAGTTGAAGAAATAGTAATTGATAATACTTATAAAATAATGGATCAAGTAGATGTACTTGAAGTAATATTACATCCACATAAACCTTTCTCACCAATCATTGAGAACTCACAAGAGATTTGTCGTGACTTAGTATTTGAGAAAGCTATGAGTATGTATGGTGATCCTCTTCCTCGTAATATTGAAGAGAGAATTGCTGAAGAATTCTATGGAAAAACAATTCATGATTTAGTAAGTGATTATATAGAACAAGAACATCCTGGAATAAGTGACGAAGAAAAAGATAAGATTTATTCATCATCTATGCATGAAGTAGTTATGAAGGGATTTGATTTCGTTGTAGAATTATTTGCAAAGAGATTAATGAGAGAAGATGAAACGTTAGAACTTGAAGCAGCTAAGAAACAAGCTGTTGATAAGTTATCTGGTATCATCGGTGGTGGCTTCGACGTTATTTATTTAATTGCTCAAAAATTAGTTAAGCATTCAAATGATCGTGGATATTTAGTTGGTTCACGTGGATCAGTTGGTTCATCATTTGTTGCTGCAATGATGGGAATAACAGAGTGTAATTCATTACCTCCACATTATTATTGTCCTAAGTGTCAATTTTCAATGTTCCATGAAGATGATGGAAAAGATTTTACTTATATAGATGACAATGGTGAAGAACAAGTATATTTATCAGGATTTGATTTACCTGAAAGAAAATGTCCTAAATGTGGAGCTGATTTTATACATCAAGGTAATGATATGCCATTTGCTACATTCTTAGGATTCCAAGGTGAAAAAGTTCCTGATATCGACCTTAACTTCTCAGGAGATGACCAAGCATCAGCTCATGAATATACTAAAGTATTATTTGGTACTGATAATGTATATAGAGCTGGTACTATTGCAACAGTTGCAGATAAAACAGCATTTGGATATGTACAAGGTTATTTTGAAGAAAGAGAATATGATAAGTTAAGAAATGAATGTAAGTTATATGGACTTGAACTTGCTGGTAAAGATGATTTGAAAAGAGAAAAAGTAATTACAAGTAATATAAGAGTAGCAGAAGTTGAAAGACTTGCAGTTGGTTGTACAGGTGTTAAGAGAACAACTGGACAACACCCAGGTGGTATTGTTGTAGTTCCTGGTTATAAAGATGTATTTGATTTTACACCTTTCCAATATCCAGCTGATGATCCAACAGCTGCATGGAGAACAACTCACTTTGATTATCATAAGATTGAAGATGATTTATTAAAACTAGATATACTTGGTCACGATGATCCAACAGTATTAAGAATGTTACAAGATTTATCTGGTATAGATGTTACCCAAATAGATTTAGGTGATAAAGATACCATGGCTATATTTACTGGACCTGAAGTATTAGGTGTTAAACCTAATCAATTAAGAGGTATGGTAAATAAAGAAACAGGTGAGAAATATTGTCCAACTGGAACATTAGGTATTCCTGAGTTTGGTACAGCATTCTTACTTGGAATGTTAGAGGAAACTAAACCTAAAACATTTGCTGAATTAATTAAAATATCTGGTTTATCACATGGTACTGATGTATGGTTAGGTAATGCAAGAGATTTAATTGTTAATAATGTAGTACCTTTCTCAAAAGTTATTGGTTGTCGTGATGACATCATGGTTAACTTAATTGCTTGGGGTGTACCTGCTGGTAAAGCCTTCAAGATTATGGAATTTGTACGTAAAGGAAAACCATCCAAAGATCCTGCTGGTTGGGCAGATCATGTTAAGACATTAAAAGAATATAATATACCTGATTATTATATTGATTCATGTCAAAAGATAAAATACATGTTCCCTAAAGCACATGCTACAGCATATGTAACATCAGCATTTAGAATTGCATGGTTTAAAGTACATCATCCTATTTGGTATTATTGTGCATACTTATCTATTCGTAGAGATCAATTTGATATTGTCTCAATGGTACAAGGTGAAAATGCAATAAGAGCTAAAATAGATGAAATAGATGCTAAAACTAATCCATCTAATAAAGATATAGATACTAGAGATACTTTGCAAATTTGTTTAGAGGCAGCTTGTCGTGGAATATATTTCCACAATGTTGATTTAAATAAATCAGATGCTAAGTATTTTGTAATAACTGAAGATCAAAAAGGATTAATTATACCTTTCAGAGCTATAGATGGTCTAGGTGATAACGTTGCACGTTCAATTGTTAAAGCAAGAAACGAATCACCATTTATATCTCAAGAAGATTTAAAGATAAGAGGTAAAGTATCTGGATCAACAATTGATAAATTTAAAGAATTGGGTTGTATTGAAGATATGCCTGAATCTAATCAATTAAGTTTATTTTAAATAAAAAGTTGTAAGAAATTACAACTTTTTTTATTATTTATTCGAGATTTTAAGGGTAAATCGTTAATAAGAATAGTAGAAGGTAGGATATCCTAGATGTTATCTCCGGTAAACTGGAGGTGATTACATGACTAAGAATGAATTCAAATTATTGGTTTTATTTTTGGTAGTAATTATTATTTTATTGATTACACTAAAGTGATCGTAGCTTCAATGGGGAGGTAGTAAAATAAAAAGCATCTAGTAAAAACTAGATGCAAAACCCAAAAAAGGAGATGCATATTAGTGATATGCTTCCTCTAAACTCATTATATAAATATTTTTAAAAAATTTCAATAAATAATTCGAGATTTAAGAAGTTTTCGTTAATAAGAATAGTAGAAGGGTAAATAACTCTTCAATTGAACGTATTATTCTAGATGTTATCTCGTTTGAACGGAAGCGAGGTGATTACATGGCTAAAACTGAATTAAAATTTTTAATCCTAGTTTTACTAGTAATTATTATTCTATTATTACTTAACTGATTAATGGGGAGGTAGTAAAATAAAAAGCATCTAGCAAAAGCTAGGTGCTACTCAAACAAAACGAGATAGCATCAACTTAATAATGCGTTCTCTAATTAAATTTTATAATACATAAATTAAATAATCAAGGAAAAGGAGAGTAAATTATATGAATGATATAATTACAACTATTATGAATGTAAATGAAAATGAAATTAGAGTAATGAGAATCAATGATGAGGATTATATATCGCTTACAGATATAGCAAAATACAAAAATCCAAAAGAGCCATCAGATGTAATTAAAAAATGGCTTAGTAACTATGATACAATTGAATTTTTAGGATTATGGGAAGAATTAAGTAATGATAATTTTAATTCGGCGGAATTCAGCCTAATTAAAAATGAAGCACCTAAAAGATCATTTACAATGACACCTAGTCAATGGTGTATTAGGGTAAATGCTATTGGTATGATATATAGTAAAGGTAAATATAGTGTTGGAACATTTGCACATTCTGATATAGCATTAGAATTTGCTTCATGGATTGATAATTTGTTTAAATTATATTTAATAAAGGAATTTAAAAGATTAAAATATAATGAAAGCTATCAAGAAAAAATAGAATGGTCTGTTAGAAGAAGTTTATCTAAAACTAATTATAGAATACATACTGACAGTATTAAGGAAAATATTGTACCCGAACTTACGGCAAAACAAATACATTATGTATATGCAAATGAAGCAGATGTAATAAATGTAGCATTGTTTGGAATGACTGCAGGTGAATGGAGAAAGAATAATCCTAATTTAGAAGGTAATATCAGAGATTATTCTGATATACTTCATTTAATAGTTTTAAGTAATTTGGAAGTGTTAAACGCTAGTATGATTGACAATGGCATAAAACAAAGCGAAAGACTTGAAAAATTAAATGCTACTGCAAGAAAAGAACTTAGTGTTTTATCAAAAGATAAAAATGTAATTGGTATTGAAAAAGTAGATAGAAAACTAATTGATACAAAAAGATAGTATTTTAGCATCTTAACAAAATATAAATATTATTTAAGTCAAATATAAATAATAACAAACAGTTATTTACACAAAAATATGTTTGTATAAATAATTATATGTTATAATGAAAATGGAGATGATATAAATGTTTAATTACATAATTGGAACAGTAACTGAAGTAACACCTAAAAATATCGTAATTGATAATCATGGAATTGGATATGATGTGATAGTACCTAATCCATATTCTTATCAAGAAGGAAAAGAATATAAGATTTATTTATATCATCAAATTACTGAAAATTCACAAGATTTATTTGGATTCCAAACTAAAGATGAAAAAGATTTATTCTTAAGATTAATAAATGTTAAAGGTCTAGGTCCTCGTACAGCTATTCCTATGTTTGCAACTGGATCTGTAAATGGAATAGTAGATGCTATAGATAGAGAAAATGTAGTATATTTAACTAAGTTTCCTAAGATTGGTGATAAGTTAGCTAGACAAATAATCTTAGACTTAAAAGGTAAACTTGCAGCATCTGAAGAAACTGCAACAGTTAATAATGAACTTGTAGAAGTATTAACTGGATTAGGATATAAGATGCCAGATATTAAGAAAGTATTACCTTCTATAGATTATACAAAGACTATAGAGGAACAAATAAAACAAGCATTACAATGTATGCTTAAATAGGAGGGTGTATGGAAAGAGTAATAACTAATGATGAATTAAAAGAAGACTTTGATGAAACTATAAGACCTCAACATATTGATGAGTATATAGGTCAAACAGAAGTTAAAGAAAATGTAAGAGTTTTTATTGAAGCAGCTAAGATGCGTAATGAACCATTAGATCATGTTTTGCTATATGGTCCTCCTGGATTAGGTAAAACTACTTTAGCTCATATTATAGCTAATGAATTAGGTTCAAACATTAGAACTACAACTGGACCTGCTATTGAAAAGTCAGGAGACTTAGCAGCTGTTTTATCAACACTTGAACCAGGTGATGTATTATTTATTGATGAAATACATAGATTACCTAAGTTTATTGAAGAAATGTTATATCCAGCTATGGAAGATTTTGAATTAGATATAGTTATAGGTGGAGAAGGATCTTCTAGAAGTATTAAAATAGATTTACCACCATTTACTTTAGTTGGTGCAACAACTAGAGCAGGTGATTTATCTGGACCTTTAAGAGATAGATTTGGTATTGTTAATAAACTAGAATACTATACTCAAGATGAATTAACAGATATAGTTAAGAGAACTGCTAGAGTATTAGATATGGAAATAGATGATGATGCCGCTAGAGAATTAGCTAAACGTTCAAGAAAGACTCCAAGAATAGCTAATAGATTATTTAAAAGAGTAAGAGACTTTGCTTTAGTTTTAGGTGATGGTAAAGTTGATATGAAAATAACTAAGGATGCCTTAAAGAGATTAAAGGTAGATGAATATGGATTAGATTCATTAGATATTGAATATTTAACAACTCTTATAAATAAATTCAATGGTGGACCTGTAGGCGTTGAAACTATGGCATCAGCTATGGGTGAAGAAATATCATCTTTAGAGGATGTTGTAGAACCATATCTTATGCAAGAAGGATTTATTAAGAGAACTCAAAGAGGTAGAGTGGCTACAGATAAAGCTTATAAGCATATAGGTGGAATGAAAGAACAAGCATTATTTTAATATACCAATTATTTGGTATATTTTTTTTGTTTATTAATGTATAATTATACTAGGTGATAGTAGATGACATATTTATTAATACTAGTATTTATTCCTGTATTCTTTGTAGGGATAGTAATATATTTAACAACTGTATATGCATATGCCTTCAATAATGATCTTGATTTAGTGTTGTTATTAGTTGGTTTATTCAGTACAATTATTTCATCATTTGTAATACTTAAAACATTTGCGTTGATGGAAGTTAAGAATCACAAACTAATTAAATTACAAAAGAAAGTAGATGCAATAGTAAATATTTTCTCATTTACTTTATTATTTATATTTGGTGTAGCTTTAATAATAAGTTCTGTTAAAAATAATATGAATGTTGGAAAGATGATTGTAGGTATAGGATTAGTTTTATTATACTTATACGTATTATATTATTCTTTATTTGCAAGAATTATTACTACATTTAAAATATCTGATATAACTAAGTATAATAAAGTATATCTAATATCTTTAGAGAATAAAGAATTGGGAATAAGAGAAGTGTATGTTAAAGATAAGAGTAAATATAAAAAAGGTAGTGAATATAATTGCTCTTATAGTGTAATGTTTAATGATATTGTTAAAATAAAAGAAGAAATAAAGGAAGATAAGTAGATTATTATTCTACTTATTTTTATTTATGTTATAATAACAATTCGAGGGGATAACTATGAATAAGAAGGCAAGAATTATTACCGCATCAACTTTAGCTGGCTTATTAGCAATTACTTTATATTCTAGTTATGAACATGAGTATGTTACAGTATGTGGAATTTACTCTGAAGATTATTTACCATTTGGTAGATATTCAAATGGAGATATTTATATAGGTGATGAAGAATATATAAATAGTATTAAAGATAATATTGGTGAAAATGATATATTAATAGTTATGGGACAACAAGATGGTGATCCAAATGCAAGTATTATTTCATCACATGAAATAACTAATAAAGATGAAAGATATGAAATATTAACAATACTAAAAATGTATGAATATAAATATCCAAGTGATTGGGATAGATCATTAGAATCTATGAGAGTTGAATGGGCTGTTCATAATATTTTTTATAATTTAGGAATTGAAAGGAATAGAACTCAAGATGTTGATTTAGATAACTCTGAAGAGAAAATTTATTCTAGTAAAATATTACAAAGATTAATAAAATAAATATTAATCTTTTATTATATATGATAATATATAAGTGTAATGTTCTGGTAGCTCAGTTGGATAGAGCAGTCGCCTCCTAAGCG
>JAFXXB010000013.1 GCA_017542465.1 Bacilli bacterium
TAATGGCAGGGGATGTAAGAATCGAACTCACGTCTAAAGTTTTGGAGACTCCTATTCTACCATTGAACTAATCCCCTGTTTCTAAGAACAAATATATATTAACATAAAAAAATAAGATATTCAATAAATATCTTATATCTCTCTAACAGTAATAGCTAATCTTCTTGTTTTAACTGTATTACCAGTTAATTCTCTTTTAGCACTTGTTCTAAATGATCCTTTCTTCAAGTTATTATCATCTTTTATACCGTTATAGTAAGTAAATACTCTTTTCCAGTTAATTACTTTGTTTTTATTCTCGTCTATCATTATAATTACCCCTCTGACAAGTACATATACTAACATATTAAGTAAACAAATGCAAGAAAAAGAAAAACATACTTACAAACATCATTATTAATGATATAATTAATATAGTAGGAAGGTAGGCGATAATATGGAAAATGATAAGTTTTATTCTTATGATGAAGTAGAAAAATTATACCCATATAAGCTACCTTTTTATTATGATACTTTATTATGTAAGAGAAAAAGTACTTTTGATAAATATAATACATTAGATGATATAGTATCTATAGATGAAACTAATACTTTATTTGTTAATAAACAATTAATAATAGATATGATAGAAGAAAATGATATGTGGAGTTATTTTAAATCTATATGTGATAGAGATGTTAACTATGCATGTGATATAACATATATAGATAATAATGTAGAAGAACATATTAAATTAACTAAGAATCAATTTGCTTATGCACTAAAACAAATAATACAAGAAAGAAAGATGACTGATGAAACTAGATATGCTTTAGCTAGTTATATGTTATCTGTAGATTTTTGTTATGAGTATTATTCTAAGGAAATAAAAAAATATAGTTGTTATATAGATGGAGAATTAAAAACTATTTCAACTAAACGACTATTAGATGTATTAACTTGTTCTAATGATAAATTTTATGAATTTATTAATAAGAAATCAGCTTATGGTTTAAGTATAGAAAATATTATGTATATGTTAGTTGATTTTGTTGAAAAGAATAACATATTAACAACATATGCTTTCTCTCCAGAAACATTTGAAAGGTACAATAGTATCAAGAGTTATAAATATGTTGATTATGAATCTGTTAATAAGTTTAATTCACCTACTTCATTAACGAGTATGAAAGTGGGAACAGGAAAAACTCATTTCTTTATTGAACATATAAATGATATTTTCACAAATATAAAAGGAAAGAATGTATCAGGTGATTTGTTAACTGGTAAGTATTCAATTAATCCAAGGATGGTTAATAGAGTTTATCAAGGAATGGATTCATCATATGATGCATTAGAGAAGGCTATATATATTTATATTAGATTATGTGATTTATTATCATTTGATGAGACAGAAGCTTTATCTGATAAAGAGTTTATAAAAGAAGAATTAGATTATGATAGGATCGGAAAAATTACTCCATTTAAGAATAAAGTTGTATCTTCTGAATTTATATTAATATATGCAAAACTATTAAAGGACTTAGGTATTAAATTCCAACCTCATATAGAATGTACTGCAGGATATGAAAATGAATATGCTTATCTTTCATTTAAACAAGCGGAGTATATAGTTAAAGTAGATCTATTTAATAAGAATATTATTAAGAATGATTTATCTAAAGTTAAAATTGGTAAATCTATAGATGGTATTAGATGTTTAAACACTAATGAAGTAACTAAAGAAAAGTTTAAAGAAAAAGTTGTTGAAATATATTCAAGATATAAAAAGATGTTTAAGAAGTTTAATATAATTGACGAAGTAGTTAAGGAATATACTAAAGATGATTATGGATTACATACTGAAGAAAAAATAGGATTATTATATGACTATATAAAGAATTCTGATTTAACAGGTTTAGATTTAATTAATTATATTCAAACACTTGTTGATTCAATATTAAATGAAGATGAACATGTAGATTATAAGTTATATAAATATAACAATAATAATATGGACATATATGGATTAATTATATGTTCTGATAGATATAATTATTTAGTTCGATTAAATGATGTTATAAGCATGACAATTATATCTCATGAAGAATTAGATGCTATGTATCATAATAAACGAATAACTATAAGTGATTATGTTATTCCAGAAAATAAGAGAAGAAAGTAGATGTGATAATATGGATTATCCAAAGATAGTTAGAGATAATATTGATTTTAATTCATCATCAGATGTATGTAATATTGGTTATTATGAAGGTGAATTAAAAGATGGTAGACCTTATAGATTAGAGATGTGGTCTTCAAATGGAATTGATTCAGTTACTATATTTGTATCAAATATAGGATTAGAGGATAAATCTGAAGTAGATTTAGTTAAATACATAGCTAGTGAAGATATTATAGATATAAGTGATGATAGATCATCAGTTAATCTAGTAACTGATATTGAAGGTAATGATTTCTATGGTATTAATTTACTTATAAATAATCATGATGAAGAAGTAAATAAATTACTAGTTACTTTGAATGATTATGAATAGGAGGATATATGGAATTTAAAGAGGTATTAAAAAAAGATTTAGATAAGAAAGAAATAGCTATAGGATCTAGATCTGGAAGAAATGGTATTTATAAAATTGATTTAAACAATATATCAAGTGTTGTGATAACTGGTGAAACTGGAGCTGGTAAAAGTGTATTGATAAGACAAATGCTAAAACAATTTGATGATAATTATACTTTTGAAGAATTAAGTTATGTTATTATTGATACATCCGGTGTTGAATTATTAGAGTATAAAGATAATAATAAAACTTTACTAAGTGCTTATAATGATTTAGATGAATCTCAAGAATTATTATTTAAGGTATCAGAAGAAATAGATAGAAGAAAACATGATATCTTACTAGAGTATAGTGAAATATCTATTGATGATTATAATGAAAATAATAAGAAGAATATTCCATATCTCGTTGTAGTAGTGGATGATAATCAATCGTTATTAAATAAAGAAGATGTATCTTCTATGGTTAATAAAATAATAGATAAGTTAGATGTAAGATTAAATGTATTCTTTATATTAGCTACAAATAATGTTTATAATGAAATGTTTGAAAACTATAAAGATAAAGCTAATAATATAAGAATAGCATTTGACCATGCAGAACCTGAAGCAGCTGATCTTGCTGGGATGCCTTTTGCAGAAGATTTAGAGTTAAAGAAAATATTAATATATGATGTTAATGGTTTTAAAGAATTCAATCGTTTTGATTTAATAGAAGATAATATTTAAAAAACATTTACTAACACTTTTAAGTAAGTGTTTTTTTATGATATAATTTATTTATGATTGGAGAATAGTTCTATGGATAAATTAGAAAAAATGAAACAAGCAGAACAATTTATTCAAAAAGATATATTATATGGGACTATTGCCGGTCAAAGGGTAATTGATATCCTTGAAAATCATTGTGATGATATGGTAAATGACGATGAAACAGTTGATCAATTAGCGGCTAGAATAAAAAGTGCATTATTAACTAAATTTGATGAACCGCTATATGTTCCTGTTCATAGTACAGTGAATGATGCATTACCTTCAGATCCTTTTTCTGATAATAGTAAGGAATTATTTAAAGAAGAAATGTTATCAAGTTTTCCTTATACAGGTAATATAATATATGAAGGTAGAGAGATTAATATAGCTGAATACATTAAGAGTTTGCCTTTAAATGATGATTATAAAATACAAATAGATCCATCACTTCCACCTAGAAGTATAAGTGATGAATATAAACAAATCTTAATGTTTGAGCCTGAAAGATTATCTATGGTTGAAAAGGAACAAGCATTTTTAAAAAGATTTGATTTGTTTAGAAGTAATCATTCAAATATAGATGATATATTACAAGAAAATAAATCATTTCAAGAAGATCTTATAAATGGATTAAAGAATATGAATGATCGATATGATATTGTTATTGATGAAACTAAATATGATATTGATGAATATATTGATAATTTATATAAAAAGTATTCTGAGAGACTATATAATTCAGTTGATTCTAAGCCTAGTCTAGTAGAACCTATAAATATTACTAGAGGAAATGGTGTATCTGAAGCAACTAGTAATTATATATTCCTTAATAATCTAGATGGACAATCAATAATAAATAATAAATTCTCATATACTATGGATGATAAGTTAAGAGATATCTTTATTGGTTTATTACGTTCAGATGCAAAATCGATTGAATTATATACAGATATAGTAAATGAGTTAGTTGGTGTTGAAAATGATAATCCTTTAAAGGATAAGGTTGCTAAAGTATATGTAGAAACTAAAAGAAATGCTCAAACTATAGTTAATAATGGTGATGACTTGTTATTAATTATTGAAAAAGACTTAGATGATATAGAAAAAGACTTAACTGATTTAAAAATAGAGTATTCTAGATCGTTCATAATGGATATGGATGACATAGGTGAATTATCACGTAGATTGAATGATATTGAAGTAAATGCTTCTAGTATGAATATTAACATGGGAAATAAGTTTGAAGAAATTAAAAAACAAATTGAAGAGTTTGGTAATTTGATTAATTTTACTAAACCAAATGAAGATCATAATAAGAAAGAAACTGAATCTGATTTAGACTGGACTTTAGTAACTATCAAAAATATGATTAGAGAAATGGATTATGTTAATAAGGCAACTGAAAAAGCTGGCCTAGAAATAAGAATTCAACAAAAAGTAAGAGATTATAAAAAAATACTTGAGGATAAAAAAATGTTATTTAGTGATGATGAATTATTTGAATATAGTTCTAATATCGATAGAGTGTTTATTAATAATGATAAAGAATATTTAATGGGAAGGGGAAGATAATATGAATCAAGATAAGATTATTAATGATATGATTAATAATGAAAAAGATATATGTAAGAAGAATATTTTTAAAATGATAGATCAAGCTAGAAACTATCATGTTAATAATATAGATATATCTAAATACTATAATCTTCCTGAAGAGTTTGATAAGTATAAAATAGATGATATAACTAATAGATTTAAACTAAATGATGAAGTTAATACTTATAAGATTGATATATTAAACTCATTACTAAAAGATTTATATAATGAAAAGAAGTTTTTAGAATATAGATTTAAGAAAGAACAAGAATTAAGCCAACAAGAATATATAGATTATAGTACAA
>JAFXXB010000014.1 GCA_017542465.1 Bacilli bacterium
GGGTATTTATTTATACTATAATGGACATGCTATAATGAATAATGGTTCATTAATAAAACTATCTAGAGAAAATGGAAATGGTATTTATTTAAGAGATGCTGCATATTCAAATGTTAGAATGAATACAGGTTCTAAAATAGATGTATCAGGAACATCATCATATGGAATTAATTGGAATTCATATTATAGTAAATTATATATTGATGGTGGAGAGATTAAATCTGGAAATATTGGTATAAGAATGAGATCTTATTATAATAGTAATCATGATTACACTAATGAGATAAATGTTTATGGTGGAAGCATAGAAGGTGCTGTATATGGTATATATACATATACACATTCTGGAGATATGCCAATTAACATTGGAAAGAAAGCAGATCCTTTAGATCAAAATATTCCATATATTACTGGTGGTTTATATGGTATTTATAGAGATGCTGGTTCATTAAACTTCTACAATGGTAGATTAAGAGGTGGTACTGCACCATTCAATGGTGATGTTGCGAACGTTAGAGATGATCATCAAGTGTATTTAACTAATGATGATTTAACATCTGATGAAATGAATTATAAAACTTATAGTACATCAACATTTGATGCTACTCCTGTTGCTAAAACACCTAAAAAAGGTGATGGATATGCACGTATAAAATATGTAAGCGATAACGATCAAGTAATTGATTATGAATATGCTGATATATTATCAGATGATGATGCAGAGTTTACTGCAGAATATTTTGATTACACAGGTGGAGAAGAAACATTCACTGTACCTGAAGATGGATTATATACATTAGAGTCATGGGGAGCTCAAGGTGGAGGTTCCGGTGGCGGATATGGTGGATACACTAGAGGTCAAATATACTTAAATAAAAATGACGTTCTTTATATCAATGTAGGAGGCAAAGGTGCTAAATACGATGGTGGTTATAATGGTGGCGGTACTGGTGGTGCTGGAAATGGTCAATGGTCATACGGCGGCGGTGGTGCTACATCTATAACAACTACATCTGGTGAATTAAATCAACTTTCAGATAAATTAGACAAAGTAATCATGATTGCTGCCGGTGGTGGTGGTAATGGTGGTTCTTCTCCTGATGCTCCTGGAGGCTCAGGTGGCGGATTTAAAGGTACAAATGGTTATGATACTGTAAATCATACTTATTATGCATATACTGGAATTGGAGCAAATTATGACACTCCGGGTTATGCATATTACTGTAGTGGTGTTAAAGGAAGTTTTGGTCAAGGAGCTAACTACTGTAACTCTGGTTATGGTGGAGCCGGTGGTGGCGGTGGCTATTTCGGTGGTGGTGGATCTGACCGTGGTCACGGAGGTGGCGGTGGTGGTTCATCATATATTGCCAACACTAACTTAGTTGATAAATATACATACTGTTATAACTGTGAAACTACAAATGACGAAAGTAAAAAGACTATATCTAATGGTACTGATTCATGTCACTCAAGTTCACCTAATAAAGATTGTGCTAAAGAGGGCAATGGTTATGTTAAAATAACAAAAGCTTCTGGTGATATTTATAATGTTGATAAAGAATATGATTATACTGCTCAAACAAAGACTTATAATGCTATTTATAATGGTGTTTATAAATTAGAAGTTTGGGGAGCACAAGGTGGTAGTGTAACTAGTAATCCTGGTGGATATGGATCATATTCGGTTGGTGAAATAACATTAAATAGAGGAGATGTCTTATACGTTAACGTTGGAGGTAAAGGAATATCAACTAATACTGGATTAGCTGACGGAGGATTCAACGGAGGTGGCCAAGCATCGTCAAGAGACTGTGGAACATATACAAACAGATGGGCAGGTTCCGGTGGTGGTGCTACTTCTATTACTAAAGTTCCTGGTGAATTATCAACTCTTGAAGCATATAAAGGTACTTTAAATGATAATGGAACCGATACTGATGATTCAGATGATTATTATGAATCTAATGATATATTAATCGTCGCCGGTGGCGGAGGCGGTGGATATAACAATAATAATTATATTTATGGTAAAGGTGGTTCAGCAGGAGGAATTGTTGGCTATAGAGGTAACCATAATAATATTTCTGCTACAGTATCTCAATATGCTCAAGGTGGAACACAAACCAAAGGCGGATATCCAGGAAACTCTTATGAACCAATCACCAATTATGATAACTATGATCAGCCTGAAGGTTGGGTAGACATATTCGATGGTGATTTTGGTCAAGGTGGAAAAGCTGCATGGTGGGAATGTGGTGACTCTGCTGGTGGAGGCGGTGGCTTCTACGGTGGTGGAGGTGGACTACAAACTGCCGGTGGTGCTGGATCTGGTTATATAGCTAGTCCTAGTTTAAGTGAAAAACACATGTACTGTTATAATTGTACAACATCAGAAAATGTTAATACAAAAACTATTTCAAACGGAAGTAGTTCTTGTCATTCAAGTTCTCCTGATGCAGATTGTGCAAAAGAAAATAATGGTTATGCTAAAATTACATTATTAAGCACAGAAGATACTTTACAAAATACTATTACATTTGTATATGATCATGGTCAAATGGATAATGATACAATGTCATTTGATATGGCAACAAAGGTTGGTGTATTGCCAGTTCCTTATAATTATGGTAATTATTACTTTGATGGCTGGTTTACTGATACAACATATACAAAGAAGGTAAATAAAGATACTATTATTAAATCTGATGTTAGAATTTATGCTAAGTTTATTCCTTTATCAGAATTCTGTAATAATTCATACACATATGATTTTGAATACACTGGTGGAGAACAAGTATATACTGCTTCATGTACAGGTAAATATACTCTTGAAACATGGGGTGCATCTGGTGGATCATATTCAACAAGATTCCATGGTGGATATGGTGGATATTCTGTTGGAAGTATTAATCTTACAGCAGGTGATACACTATATATTAATGTAGGTGGTCAAGGTTCATCAGTTACTGGTACACGTATAACTGCAAATGGTGGTTATAATGGTGGTGGAACGGTTGCTATAAATTATAGTTCTACTATTTCTGCTGGATCAGGTGGAGGAGCAACTTCAATTGCTAAAGCATCTGGATTATTATCATCACTTGCAAATAATAAATCATCAGTAATTATGGTTGCTGGTGGAGGAGCTGGTTCATCATATTATTACGATTCTAATTCCGGTTATGGTGGATCTGGTGGAGGATACCTTGGTGGTACAGGTGAATCTACATGTGGTTCTGCTCCTGGTACTGGTGGTAGCCAAGAAGGTCCAGGACACATATCAGGAAATTATAGTGCTGGATTAGGTTCATTTGGACAAGGTGCAAGTAATGAAGTCTTCTTTGGAGCCGGAGGCGGTGGTTATTATGGCGGTGGCTATGGTTCCGACAATGCTAACGGTGGAGGTGGAGGCTCAGGTTACATTGGAAACTCTGACTTATATGATAAAGCTATGTACGGTTACAATGTTAGAGAATATGCACCAGCTGATCATATGACTATTGCGTACCTTATTCCTACAAGTAAATTTATTAGAAATAAGACAATAGATGAATCTTATAGTAATTTAACTGAAGCATATTCTTATGCATCTGATGGTGATGAATTTGAATTAATTGAAGATGCATCTATAACAATGGCTTCAACAATGGCCAATGTTAGAACTACATTAGACCTTGCTGGACATGATTTATATATAGTTAAGACTATTACTAACAATGGTGATTTAACTATTGTTAATAATGATACTACTAAAGATCCTAAAATATATGCAAACTTCTCAATTAATATGATAGATAATAAGAATAAATTAACTATTAATGATGTTAAATTACAAGGATATAATGTTATTGTTAACAGTGGAACATTAGAACTTGATGGTGTAACAATTACATCTACTAATAATGCAATTAATACATCACATGGCGCTACTATAACAGATAGTAATATAACTGCTTCTAATTATGCTTATTATGAATCTGGATCAACTGATAGTAGCATTACAGGAACTGTTCTTAAAGGTGCTGTTCAACATGAATCTACTGGTGGTATTACATTATCTACAACTCCAGTTACGGGTAATATTAACAATACTGCAGGTATATTCAATATTTCTGGACAACCTATTAAAGGTACTATAGGTAATAGTGCTAAGATGAATATTAGTGGCTTAACTATTACATCAACAGATTCTGGTTATTATACTCATAGAATGGTATCAAATTCTGGTACTATGACATTATCTAATAATACGTTAACAACTAATAATACATATAATTCAGATTATACTGTAGCTAATGTATATAACTCTGGTACTTTAGAGAGTATAGGTAATAATTATACTGCATACTCTTCAGGTAGGTATAAATATGTAATATCAATGGAAAATACTGGTATATTAACTACCAAGAATGATGTATCAACAGGATATAATGGTAGATGGATATCATCAATTCATAACTCATCTACTGGTACTGTAAATGCAACAAACTTAACATCGACTATTTATAATGGTGATGATGTTAGTACTTATAATCACAGAAGCGGTTCTATGACAATTACAGGTGGAACTTATGAAATCTATAATAGTACAAATGCAAATGGTATTATTGTAAATGATAGTACTGTAAATGTTAAAGGTGGTACATATTCAATTCATGATATTTCTACTGGTAATGGTATTTATATTAATAACAATGGTACAGCTAATGTTGAAGATGGATCATTTGATGTATCTGGTGCAACAGTATATGGTGTACGTATAGCATCATCAAATGCTACATTGAACTTAGGTGTAAGTGGAGTACCTGTAAATAAAGATAGTCCTTATATAAGTGCTGTAGGTACAACTAAAGGTATTGGTATATCAATGGGTAATGGATCATTCTACTTCTATGATGGTAAGATTACAGCTAATACTAGTGTAATGGATGCAAACAATCTTGAAACTGGTGTTGAAACTAACTATCAAGTAGTAAATCATCCTGCTGATGCGGATAACCCATATCCATACAATACATTAGAGATTATCTACTAATAATAAAAAGACATTCAAATGAATGTCTTTTTTATATTCAAAAATAAAAAAACTAGGTAATACCTAGTAGTTTTTAAATGGTGACCCGTACGGGATTTGAACCCATGAATGTATGCGTGAAAGGCATATGTGTTAACCGCTTCACCAACGGGCCATTCAAAATGGTGGGACTGGGGGGACTTGAACCTCCGACCTCACGCTTATCAGGCGTGCGCTCTAACCAGCTGAGCTACAATCCCAATTAAATGGTGTCCCCTTAGAGATTCGAACTCTAGACCCACTGATTAAGAGTCAGTTGCTCTACCAACTGAGCTAAGGAGACATTTCAGTCAAGTACTTAATCATTATACCATATTTTGGGTTCTAGTCAAGTTAAATTAAATAAAAAAATTACAGTTTATTTAACTTTTTAAAAAGTGATAAAAAAAGAACTATTAATTGGCCTTTTATTATTCTTATTTATTACTTGATATGTTATAATTTTGATAATGGAATAATAGGAAGGAGAATTGGTATATGTTTACAAAGCTTTTACATGATATAACTAAAAACAAATACTATCTTATAGGTATTATAAGTGTCTTCCTATTACTTATTATTACTCTTGGAACTGCTGCTTTAAGAAGTACTTTATCAATTGTTGGTACAACAAAAATTCAAGAAAATACATGGGAAATATATTTTGATCATGTACATGATGAACAATTTAATGATAATGTAACTCCATCAAAACATGCAGTAATTATTGATAATGAAAAAACTCAAATAGAATTTACAGTTGATTTAAAACCAGGTGAGGTATATGAATATACTGTTGATATGATAAATGATGGATCTATTAATTCATCAATTGAAGATATTCAAAAAACAGTTTTAAGTGCTGCACAAAAGAAATATTTAGATTTTGATATTATTTATACTGAAGGTGATAGTGCAGGATTAGAACCAAAGGTATGTGATAAATTAAATGCTGGTACAAAAAGAGAGATTAAGATATCTGTTAGATATAAAGATGGATTAGACGTATCTGAATATCCATCAGAGGACTTACATTTAACTTTATTCTTTAGTATTACATATATTAAACAAGATTTAACATGTCCTGATGAACCAACTGCACATTCATTAACTATTGATCCAAATGGTGGTTCGATTCTAATTGATAAAATAAGTAGAACTGATAAAGTTATTAAATATTTAGCAAAGAATTCAAGTTTCTATTCATCTACATATGAAATACCAACTCCTAAAAGAAGATTATATAACTTTAGAGGATGGGAAGTAATCAAACCAGGTGAAGGTGAAGAAAAAACATATATTCTATCTAATGAACCTAATGCTAGAGGTAATTATGACTTTACAATTGGTAATGAAGATGTAGAAGTAAGAGCAATCTGGGAAGAAGGAAACTTTGTTGCTAGAATAGAAGATGAATATTTTGAAACTATTCAAATGGCATTTGATGCAGCAGATGGTACATGGACTGATTTAAATGGTGATAGCCATAGTTACTCATGGCATGATAATACAGTTCATTTATTAAGAAATACTGATGAATGGCCAACTAATACTACAACAACACCTTTCGTATTTGATTTAGAATCATTTACTGTTAGCGGTAGAATAACAAACAATGCAAATAGTAATTTAACTTTAGTTAATGGTAGAGTAGAAGAAAAGAAGAAAAATCCTGAAGATACAGATAAGGGTGCTGTAATTAATCATGGCACTTTAGCTTTAGGTAGAGATGATGGACTTGTAGATGTTGAAAACAGTATAGCTCTTAAAGGATTTGAAATAGGTTTATTAAATGATAGTGATCATAATAGTATATTTGATTTCTATGATGGTTATATTGAAGCTGAAAGACCTATAGTAATTGGTTATGATGGTCATCCTGAAGGATATTATGTATTTATTAACCATTTATCAGGAACTGATATAAAGAGAGCTTATTTAGTTAATAATGCATCAAGAGCTGTAGCAAAGACTGAAACTAAAGGTACAGTTTTATACTATGATTTACAAGATGCATTTGATGAATCTGCTAAGAATAAAGAAGACTATCATTATGGTGATGATAAATATATAGTATATGCAATAAGAGACTTTGAAGCCGCTTATAATTTAAGTGTCCCTGAAAATAATAGAGTATTATTTGATACTAAAGGTTATAAAGTAAATACAGGTGGAACCATAACTAATGATGGATATTTAAAAATATATAATTCTACTAATGAACAAAGTTTTATTAAACCATCTAAAACTATAGTTAATCATGGTGAAATGATTATTAATAATTTATCTGTTGAAAGTACTTCTGAATATCAAACAATTAATAATGATGGTTCATTAGATATTAGTAAAACAACTGTTAAAGGTAATAAAGCTTATGCTATCAATAATAATGGACATGGTACTATTATATTTGATGAAGACACATTAATTGAGTCAGTAGAGTATCATGGATTATATAATAATTCCCCAGATTTAGTAATAACTGATGGAACAATATATGGATTCTTAAATGATGGTGTTGGAACTCAAGTAACAGGTGGTACTTTCAAAATCTATCATTGGAGAACTTATAGTTCATATTCATATACAGATCATTTTATTCCAGCTATAAAAAACTCAGGTGTATTAAATATAAGCGATGGAACTGTAACTGAATATGAATGGGAAACATATCCTGTTCAAAATAAAGGAACTATTAATATATCAGGTGGAACATTTGATTCAATTTATAGAACATTTAGTAATAACTATGATAATTCAAATGGAACAATCACCATAACAGGTGGAAATATTCATTCTAGTAAAACTATTGTTAACGGTGGAAATATAATTGTAGCTAATAATGCTTCAATTTCATCTGATACTGGAAAAGCAATTGAGTATGGATATTTAGAAGTTAATGGTGGAACTGTAACTGCAACAACTGGATCTGTTGCATATAATTCTAGCGTTAAAATAACATCTGGTGAAATAGTAAGTGAAAATGGTACAGCTGTTGAAGGAAATAGAGATAATAATGTAACTGTAACAGGTGGAACAATTCATTCATTAGATGGAACAGCTATAAAAGGTACAAATGTTAATATTTCAGGTGGAACTATTGAAGGAGTTACATATGGTATAGAATCTGGAGTAAATGTATCAGTAACAGGTGGAACAATAACATCTGATGATAAAGCAGTAACATGTACATCAATAGATGTATATGGTGGAACAATTACTTCTCCAAATGATGCAGTTAATATTAAAAATGCAACTGTAACAGGTGGAACAATAACATCTGAAGATGGAACAGCAATTACTTTAAGTGGAGAAGGAACTGTACTTGATGGAAATATTCATGGTGGAATGTATGGTATCCTAAACAATGGTAAATTAATCATAGGTGATGATGAAGGAACAATATCACCAAATGTACCAACAATAATTGGTGATTCAGTTGGTGTATATATTACAGGAACTGATACATATTTCTTTGATGGTATATTAAAAGGACAAGTAGACGGATATGTAGGAGAAATAACAAGAACACCATTAGGTGGTACACCAGCAAGTGGCTCACAAGAAATAGATGGTGTAACATATCAAACTGACTACATAATTCAATTCGAACCATGGTTAGAGATTGAAGGAGTAGGACAATTTAATACAATAGATGCTGCATCTGATGCTATAGCAGATGGTGGAACAGCAACAATAAAAGTAATAAAAGATGTAGTACCTTCATTCGTACAACATTTTGTAGATGAAAATCATAATAAACAAATAACATTTGATTTAAATGGACATATATTAAGAAGTACACAAGTAGCATATAATAATGATTCAAATGTAACAGTAATAGATTCAGTTGGAACAGGTAAAATAACAAATGATATATGTAATTATTTTGAAAATGATCATAATATGACAATAAATAATATAACAATAGTATCAACTGGAGATAAAGCTGCAATCAGAAACTATAGACATGGTACTTTAACAATAACAAATGCTAATATTACAGCACATAATAATGCATTACAAAATATGGGTACATTAATTATAAATAATATTACATTAACATCAGAAGAAGATGCTATTTGGGCTGAATATATTGATGAACTATATGATCATGCTTATGGTACTGTTACCATTAATAATGGTACTATAACAGCTGGCAATGATGCTGTAACTAGTAGGGGAACATTAATACTTAATAATGGTACTATTGAAGCAGGTAGGTATGGATCGAATAAAGGAAATAGTACTACAATTAATGGTGGTAGCATTCATTCAGTTGATACTACAATATATGGTGGTTCAATAACAGTTAATGGTGGACAAGTAATATCTGATACAAGTTATGCTGCATATACATCAGGAACTACAAAAGTAACTAATGGATATGTAGAAGGTACAATAGCAATATCTCATTATGCTTGGTATGACTTATATTCACATCCACAATATGATCCTATTTATATTTCAGGTGGTAAAGTAGTAGGTTCTTCTACATATGGTGTTAAGATTATTCGTAATACAGCATATATAACTGGTGGAGAAGTATATGGTGAAGTAGATGGAGTTTACTCTGAAGGTCAAGTAGTAATGGGTAATAAAGAAGATGCAATATCTAAGACTAGCCCTGTTGTACAAGGTAAACATAATGGATTAACATCTACTGGAACATTCTATTTCTTTGATGGTATTTTAAAAGGTAAACATGCTGCTAGAGATGGTCAAGTAAATTTAGTACCTGATGCATCAATGGTTATAGATGATTATGAATTTATTGATAGAATTGAATATAAAACAGAATATCTAGATTCTTACGGTAATTGGTTAAGAGTAGGAGACCAAGAATTCAATTCGTTATATGCTGCTCAAAGTGTGATAGAAGACTATGGAACAGTATATGTAACTAAGGATGTAAGTATTAACTTCGAACAATCATTAGTTGCAGGTAAACATGTAACATTTGATTTAGATGGTCATCAAGTAATGATGGTTAAAACATTAACAACTAAAGGAACAAATACAGTTACAGATTCATCAAGTGCTAAGACTGGCTTATTAAAGAATGTATCTGAAGTAGAAGATTTAGCTGCAATAACTAATGAAGGTACTTTAACAATTGCTGGTGGACAATATGAATCTGTTAGAGATTATGCAATATCCAATGATGAAGGTACAATGGTTATTAATGATATTAATCTAGTAACTTCAGGATGTTTAACTACATATGGTGGTAGTGTAACAATAAATGGTGGATATTTTGAAACTACAAGCGATAGAAAAACAACATTAAATGTTAGAGGAGCTGTAACTATTAATGGCGGTACATTTATATCTCCATACAGTAATACTATTGATAGTGATTTATATGGTGGATTAACAATCAATGGTGGTGAAATTATATCTACAACTGGTGTAGCTATCAATACATATGATTATTACAAACCAACATTAATAACAGGTGGAACTATTACTGGTAAAACTAATGGTATTGTAGTAAATAATAATAAAGATAATCATAAAGCATTTACTGTTCAAGGTGGTCATATAATTGGCCAAACAGGTTCTGCTGTGGTATCAGAAAGTGATAATACAAATATTACAGGTGGAATTCTTGAAGGCTTTGTATATGGATTAGATACAAAAAATAATGTAACTATAGGTACAGATGATGGAACTGTATCTATTGATTCACCTGTTATTAAAGGTAATTCTTATGGTTTAAATATTCAATCAACTGCAACAGTTAATTTCTATGATGGTATCTTAAAAGGTATTGAGGAATCTGAGCAAGGAACTATAACAACTATAGCTGCTAGAACTCAAGAGTATAGGGATACTGAAACTATAGATAATGTTGTTTATAAAACTAAGTATTTAATAACTGAAAAAGATTTAGCTTATAATGTTGAACAAGATAAATATTATAATAATTTACAAGATGCATTTGATGATGCTGGTGATAATGAACATATTGAATTATTAACTAATATTCCTATTTATTATCCAGTAACTAATAATACAAATCATCCATTTACATTGGATTTAAAAGGTTATACTATTTCAACTAATAAACCAATAGTTAATAATTATAATTTAACTATAGTTGATTCATCTAATAATGGAACTATTAAAGCATCATCTAATATAGTATTAATTACTAATAGTGGTACTTTAAGTTTAGGTGATATATCTTTAATTAATACCGGATCATCTAATTATGTAGTTAAGAATACAGGTACATTATCTCTTGATCAAACTAAGATTGAGGGTGTTAATGCATTACAAAATACTAATAATTTAACAATTAATAATGCAAATATTAGTGCAAGTAGTAATGCAATACAATCATCTGGATCATTATCTATTGATGGTGGTACTTATTTAGCTCAAGAAGCTTATGTACTATACAATAATGGATCTAGAGAAAATACTATATCTAATGCTTACTTCACAGGTGATTTCTATAATTACAGAAATACATTAAATGTAGTTGATTGTAATATAACTTTATCTAATCAATATAGAAATGAACAATCAATAGATAATGCTGGTACTATGAATATAACTAGAACCAATATTACTGGTTCAGGTAATACTAATAATACTGGAACAATGAGTATATATAAATCTACCATTGATATTAATGGTGAAAAGTCTGGTAATGGTAAGAGAAGTGGTATATACAACACTGGTACTTTAAGTATTGATAATACTAAAGTATATGTAGATGTTAATAATCCTTATGCTTATTCTAATGATATAAGAGGTTTAACTAATAAAGGAACAGTTACTATAATTAATCAATCAGAAATTCAAGTTGGTTATAATACTACTAACATACCAAATCATACTTATTATGGTATATTAGCTCAAGGTGGAACTGTAACATCTAATGATTCAACTATAACTATTCTTGGTGCTCAAAATGGATATGGTGTTTATGTTGATAATGATAATGCATCTGTTATATTAGAGACTGGTAATATTACAGTTAATAACAGTAGATATGCATATGGTGTTTATGCAACATCTGGTTCATTCACTATGGGGCATTATGATGATGTTGATGATGAATCAGATTTAGTTTCTACTACAAATCCAAGAGTATATGCTAAAGGTGATATAAGAGGTATCGGTGTTAAGAGAAGAAATGCAAACTTCAATTTCTATGATGGTATTATTTGGGCATCTACTTATGCTAAACCTGAAACAACTACTCATGTTGAAAAATTCTATGAAGTTACAACATATTTAGATGAAGCAACATCACTTGAATATGCGCTACTAGAATTCATGGGAAGTGATTATGATAATACTGTTGTTGCTAAAATAGGTGATAGATCATATAGAACACTTCAAAGTGCTATAGATGCTGAGAATGAAAATAATGAAGAAATAATACTTGTAAGATCTATTGAAACAGATCAACCTCTAGATATACCAGCAGGTAAGAATATTGTAATCGACTTACATGGTATGAGTTTAACTACATCAATTAATAATCATGGTACATTACAAGTTTATAATGGTACTATTATCGAAGTAGGTGTAGATAATCCTGAAACTGAAGAAGTGGAAGATCACAACTACATCAATAACTATGGTACTTTAATAATCGGTAAAGATGATGGAAATGTATTATCATCTAATACTCGTATAATTTCTGAAGGAATAGCTATAACTAATGTATTTGATGATGGTTATGTTCATAATGAAGGTAGACTTGAAATGTATGATGGTTATATTGAAGGTAATCCAGCTATTGATAAGAGTATTGATAAGACAGCAGAATTTGCTAGATTACTTACAAAGAAGAATAACCAATATGAAAGAATATATCTTCAATCATTATCAGAAGATGCAATAAGAAATGGTGAAACAGATCTTATTGTAACTATTGATCCTAATGGAGGAGTTATTAAAGAAAGAATTCCTGATCCATATAATGAAAGATATAAAGAATATACAGAACCTTATGAAGTATATTTAAATTATGTTAATAATCAAACATATGATATTACTCCATACCCAACTAAAAATGGATGTGTATTTGATGGATGGGAAGTAAGTGATCCAACTGTTTTAAGTGAAATTGAAAATGGTCATAGAATAACTATTGGATTAAAAGATATTACACTTAAAGCTAAGTGGGTAATTGATCCAAATGCTACAGCTAAGATAGGTAATAATTATTACTTTACTATTGAAGAAGCTCATGAAGCTGCTAAGAATAAAGATGTAATTGAATTAATTAAAGATGTAACTCTAGATAATGATACAAGTATAACTATAACTAAAGAAGTAACAATCGATTTAGGTGGTCATACAATTAGCGGTAATGTTAATGATGGTGTAATCATTAATAGAGGTATCTTAACAATTTATAATGGAACAATTACTAATGATGTTGATAATGAACATGGTAAAGGTATTGTTAATAATAAAACTTTAACTATGGGTATTAATAATGCTGAAGTTAAAATAAATGATATAAATGTATTTGGTAAAGAATTAGGTCTTGAACAAAATGGTGCATTTAACTTCTATGATGGAACTATAGAAGGTGTTGTATCAATTGTAGGTGGCATTAATTCATTACCTCAAGGATATTATTTATACACTAATGAAAATGAACAATTAGGTACAACTAAATTATTCTTATCAGGTAGTCCTGAGAATGCTGTTGCAGCTATTACTGATGGATCAAACTCTCAATTATTCTTTAAGTTAACTAATGCTATTACTGCAGCTCGTGCTAGTGGTAAAGAGATAGACATTATTAAGAGTTTTGAAGCTAACTATCCAATAACTATACGTGAAGATGATGATATAGTTATTAATATGAATAGTTATGACATAACTACAGGTAATGATATTATTAATAATGGTATATTAAAGATATATGATAAATCTGAACAAAAAGGATCTATTACTACTTCTAAACCAATAGAGAATAATGGTGTTTTAACTATTAAAGATATAACGATATCTCAAAGTTCTAATAATAATACATTGAATAATATTGGTAATTTAGTACTTGATAATGCTACTATTCAAGCCAATAATGGATATGCTGTTAATAATACTGGTGAAATAGATATGAATTCTACTTCCAAGATATTAGCTACTAATTATTCATTATATAATGATAATGAAGATTTAATACTAGAGGCTGGTGAAGTAACAGCTATTAAGACAGTTAAGAATATTGAAATTAATAATGTAGTTATCAATAATACAAATACAAGTAATGCATGTGTATATGCTAATACTACTGTTACTATTGATATAACAGGAGGATCATGTACATCAAGTAAATATGGTATTCTACTTGATGGTGGAAAAATAACAGTTAATGCTGATAATTATAAGATAAATGCATCTGATTATGCTATTAGATTTTCAAGTGGTTCTAAACACAAATTAAATCTAACTGATTCTGAAATTAATAAATCAGAAAATGGTGTTGTTGGTAATTATGGTATAGTTAATGAATCAGGAGTAGGTAATTGCTCTGCTAATATTAAAGATAGTTATGTTAATGGTAAATACTATGGTGTTTATGTTTACTCTAATAATATGACTATAGAAAATTCAACAGTAACACATACAATTACATCAACGACTTATTATGCGCTATATTGCGCTAGTGGATCAACATGTACAATAAATAATAACACTAATATTATTAGTACTATTCAAACTGCAGCATGCATTGGCGATGGTGCAATTTCAACAATTAATGATTCAACAATTACAGCTAAAACATATGGCCTTTATGTATCAGGTTCAGGAAAAGCAACTGTTAATAATTCAACAATAACTGGTAATACTGCAGGGGCTTATGTATATTCATATTATGATTACAAACCAACATTAACTTTAAATAGTGGTACAATTTCTTCTGAAAATTATGGTATTTATTTATATGGTTCTAGTGTAGCAAATCTATATGGTGGTACTGTAAGTGGAGATGTATATGGTATTAAATTGGAATATTATAGATCTAATCCATTACTTAATATTGGTAAAGAAGATGAGGAATTATCTACTACATCACCATTAGTTACTGGTGGATTATATGGTATTTATAGAGATTCTGGAACAATGAACTTCTATAATGGTAAATTAAGAGGATTTACAAATGGTTATAATTCTGAATTTAATAATGTTAGAGCTGCTCATGATATTGTTACTTTAGAAGAACATATTGGAGAGATGAGTGATTTTAATACTCATTCTATATCTGAAGCATCAGATACTCCAATTGCTAGAGTAGCTAAAATTAATAATGGATATGCAAGAATAACATATATTGATGAAACAAATGGTGACTGTATTAATAATACTGAATATACTTTTGATTATTTAGGTGATGAAGATATATTACCAATTACATGTCCAGGAAAATACTCTTTAGAAGTATGGGGAGCTCAAGGTGGATATGGTATTAAAGATGGAAGTGCTAATCAAGGTACACCAGGATATGGCGGATATGCATATGGAGAAGTAAATTTAAATACTGGTGAAACACTATATATCAATGTAGGTGGTAGAGGTGAAAATGCTTCTCTAAGTAAATGTCCACAAGGAGGATATAATGGTGGTGGTTCAGGAACCAACGATGGTGGTGGCTGTACTAACGCAAATGATGATGATGCCTCTGGAGCTGGTGGAGGAGCTACACATATTGCCCTTAAATCAGGATTATTAAAAGATTTAGAAAATGATAAAGATAAAATATTAATTGTAGCTGGAGGTGGCGGTGGAGCTGCTTATAATTACACTGGTGGATCTGGTGGTGGATTCAAGGGTGGTTTCAATGATGGTACAACTCAAACTACAGCTGATCAAGAAAGTGGTTATTTATTTGGTCAAGGTAAAAATGGTGAAGGTGTAAGACAAAATTCATGTTCTGAAGGTTCAACAAGCTGTGTTGGTGTTGCCGGTGGTGGCGGCGGCTGGTATGGCGGTCTATCACAAGATAAGGAATATCATTCATCAGGAACTGGTGGATCTGGTTATATTGGAAATACTAGATTAAGTAATCAAGTAATGTTTGGTTATAATGTTCCATATACAATTGGAGATTATTATTATAATATCTTAGTTGTTAAAGAAAACTTCATTCAAGCTGAAGATGGTGAAGCATTTAATACAATTGATGATGGAGTTCAATATTTAATTGATCATTATAATAGTACAGGTAAATTAACATTCATTAAAGATGTATCAATTAATGAAGTATCAACTGTAGCTGCTGGAACTAATATTGAACTTGATTTACATGGTAAAAAAGTTAGCATGACTCAACCTCTTGTTAACTTAGGAACATTAACGATAAGTGATAATTTAGGTACTGGAGAATTAACTAATTCAAGAGGTAATACAATTGATAATCAAGGAACATTAACAATTAATAATAATGTACATTTAAAATCATCGTCTAATGTTATTTACTCAAATACTTCACTTAATACAATAACAATTAATGACAATGCAGTATTGGAAGGTGTTAATGGAGTTAACTTAAATTCTAAAACTACATTAACTGTTACAAATGCTAAGATTAATGCATCAAGTAATGGTATTTACATAACTGGTGGAAAAGAACACAATGTTACTTTAACAAATGTTGAAATTAATAAGGATTATGATGGAGCTTATGCTATAAATCGTAGTGGAGATGTATATGATAGTATTATTAATATAACAGGTGGATACTATTATGGTAGAGATTATTCTATTTATGTTACTGATAGAACTAAATTCACTGTAAGTGGTGCAGAGATTAAGAGTAAATCATCATATTCATCTTCATATTCTGCTTTAGTTTGTGGTTATGGTTCAACATGTACTTTTAGTAATAATACTTCAATTACCAGTACGAATGCTTATGGACTTGAAGCTGGTGAAGGAACAAAAGTATCATTAACAGATACTACTATAAATTCTCCATCAAGAGCTGTTAGCTTAACCTCATCTGCTAAGATGGATGTTTATAATTCAACCATAACAGGTGGAACCTATGGCGTATATTTGTATTCTTACTATGATTATAACACTACATTAAATCTATATAGTGGTTCTATAACATCTTCTCAATATGGTATTTATCAAAATAGTTCAAGCACAGTTAATCTTTATGGCGGATCAGTTCATGGAGATAAGTATGGTGTTTATCAAGAATACTATAGATATATTAATACTTTAAATATTGGTGATTTAACTGAAACTACAGTTTCTACTACAGTTCCATATATAACTGGTGGTGAATATGCAGTATATAAAGATACAGCTAAATCCAACTTCTATAATGGTAGATTAAGAGGTAAGACTAAAGGATATAATAAAGATTTTGATCTAATTAGAACTGCATATGATATTGTTGAAATAGAAGAATATGAAGATCCTGAAGATACTACTTCTCAAGTTTATAAGGTTAATTATCTAGAAGAAATGCAACCATTCTTGGTAGCACCAGATGGTCAAGAATTTAATATTTTCTCTGATGCTATTCAATATATGATTGATAATTATGGTGGAACAGGTAAATTAACTGTTACAAGAAGTGTTACATATCAACAACCTATGGAATTTCCAACTGAAACAGAATTAGAACTTGATTTACATGGTAATGAATTAACTGCAACTCAAACTATAGTTAATAAGGGTATTACAACTATAAGTGATTCGTTAGGAACAGGATTATTGAACAATATAAATGGAGATACTATTAATAATCAAGGTTCAATTACAATTAACAATAATGCTAAGATTTCATCATCAGCTAAAGTAATTAATTCTACAACCAATGTTGGAACTGTTACAGTTAAATCAGGTGCTGTATTAACTGGTACATATGGTATTTACGCTGCTATTGGTCAAACAGTTACTATGACTGGTGCTGAGATAAAAGCATCTAATACTGGTATATATACAAATAAAACAATGAATTTAACTTTAACTGATACAATTATCAATAAGGATATGACTTCTACTTATGGTATTAGATTCTATGAAGGAACTAATCATGTAATGAACATAACTGGTGGATATATTCGTGGTAATGATTATGCAATTAAAGGTGCTAACATTAGTGATGGTAACATTCAAGGTGCAACACTTGAAGCATATAATTATCATACAATTGATATAGATTATTCAACTCTTAATATTAATGCTGGTACTGTAATAAATAACTATAATACATCAACAAGTTATTATGCAGTAAGAGTAGGTGAAGCTAATACAGTTAATGTTAGAGGTGCTGAAATAAATGCTAAAAGTTATGGTTTAAATACATATTACAGATCAACATTAAATGTATATGATGGAACTAAAGTATATGGTGAAACTGGTGCAATATATACTAGTCCATGGAGAACTTATAGTGATACTATCAATATTTATGGTGGTGAATTTACTTCTCCTAACATAGCTGCCAATATTGGTGGAAATATTACATTTAATATTTATGGCGGACACTTCTATGGAGATGTATATGGTTTAAGAGGATTCTCAAATAGTTATGCTTCTCCTACAATTACTATTGGTGATGTAACTGATACACTTGATATTCAACAACCATTAATAGAAGGTGCATTGTATGGTATTTATAAGGATGCAGGTACATTTAACTTCTATAGTGGTAGATTAGTTGGAAATACAAGTCCATATTATGGAGACTTTGATAATGTAAGAGCAGGTCATCAAGTATTCTTAGATACAAATGAAATGACTTTAGAGATGCAATCAGTTAGAACATATAATACTAGTGAAT
The DNA here is from genome assembly GCA_017542465.1 of Bacilli bacterium. Classification (GTDB taxonomy): domain Bacteria; phylum Bacillota_I; class Bacilli_A; order RF39; family UBA660; genus UBA6985. Next base: position 18,837 of record JAFXXB010000014.1, read on the forward strand.
CTTCTGAAACACCTGTATCAGGAAAAGCTAAAAAAGGTGATGGATACGTAAAAATCACTTATGGCTCTGGCGATGCAGAACAAGTTGATTATCAAGATGTAGATTATATTCTACCTAATGGATATAATGTTGAAGACATTATTAAAGTATATTCACATACTACAGATGAACCATATCATGTAGATAATATAACTGCAGGATATTATCAATTAGAAGTATGGGGAGCTCAAGGTGGCGGTATCCAATTAGACTCAACTATTACAGCATTAGGTAATGGTGGTAAAGGTGGATATGCTAAAGGAACAGTTCATTTATCAAATACTGATTCATTATATATATTTGTAGGTACTCAAGGACAAGTAACAGCATCTGGTTTAGCCTTAGGAGGATACAATGGTGGTGGTGCTACATGGGGATCAGGTGCATCTGATCCTGCTGCCGGTGGTGGAGGTGCCACAGATATAAGAATTAATTCAGATAGTTTATATAGTCGTGTAATCGTTGCCGGAGGTGGTGGCGGTGGTGGTGAAGATTCTGAACCTGGTCAAGCCGGAGGAGGTTTATCTGGTGCTGGACCATTACCTGGAACTCAAACTGCTGCTGGTACCGGTGGTGTATTTGGCCAAGGTGCTCACACTCGTTATGATGGTGGAGGAGCCGGAGGAGGCTGGTATGGCGGAGGATCATATGGTGGTTCTCAAACATTACCAACATCGAATAATTCATCTGACAATGATGGTGGTTCTGGAGGTTCTGGATATGTTTATACATCTGAATCAACATTAGTTGATGGATACTTATTAGATAGTAGCTATCAACTTATTAATGCTGAGTTATTAGATGGTAATCAATTAATGACTTTATATAATGGTAAGGAACAAACAGGAAATACTGGAGATGGACATGCAAGAATCACTTATCTTGGTGAGGATCCTATTGATACAGTTACATTTAGTTTAGCTGGTAATGAAATAGATGGAACAACTAAAACATATTCTCCAGGAAGTAAAATGACTAATTTACCAACTCCAACAGTTGATTCTGAAGATTCATTTGCTGGATGGTTCTTAGATCCAGAATTTACTCAAAGAGTTACTCAATCAACTAAGATATATAAATCTACTACATTATATGGAAAAGTAGAAAGTAATTCAGATTATTGTAACATTTCAGGTTATAGAGTATTTGTATATGATTATTCAAATAGTGAAGATACATTTGTACCTCCTTGTGATGGTACATACATTATTGAAGCATGGGGAGCATCAGGTGGATTATCTAACAGTAATGCTAACGGTGGATATGGTGGATATTCATATGGAAAAATCGATTTAACTAAATCTGATAAATTATATATTAATGTTGGAGGATCTGGTAGAGTTAGAGATACTATTGGAGTAACTATTGGTGGATATAATGGTGGAGCTAACACTAAAACACAAGATAGTTCTTATTATGCAAGTTCTGGTGGTGGTGCAACATCAATAGCATTTAAATCAGGATTATTAAAAACTTTATCAAATGATAGAGACAAGATTATTATGGTTGCCGGTGGTGGTGGTGGCGCTACAAGTACTTCGTCATATAACACAATCGGTGGTTCTGGTGGTGGATATCATGGAGGTAAAGGAAACTCAACTTATGATGGTAGATATGCTGCTGATTATGTAGCTTATGGTGGAACCCAAATAGCTGGTGGTTATTCAACATATAATTCATCAGAAACTCGTGCTTCATTTGGTCAAGGTGCTGTTTATACATCTTATATTTACCCAGGTGGAGGTGGAGGCTTCTATGGTGGTGGTACATCAAGAAGTTCAATAACTGCAGCTGGTGGTGGATCTGGTTATATTGGAAATTCAAGATTATATGATAAATCAATGTATGGATATAATGTTGATACAATATCAGATGCAGAAAATGCTACTATTGCATATTTAGTTGTAGCTACTCCATATATTCATAATATTACTCAAGATGCAACATATACTGATTTAAATCTAGCATTCAATCAAGCACATGATAATGATGAATTAGAATTAACTGCTAATGGTAATAATACAGTTGCAGTTACAATTCCTGATATATCATTATCACTTGATATGAAGGGATTTAGTATTAATACTACTAAACCTATAACTAATAATGGTAATTTAATAATTGTAAGTAATAATGCATTAAGTAGACCTAAAATATATACTAATTTAGGTATTACATTATTTAGTAATAATGGTACATTGACTTCTACTGGTGTGGATTTTGGTGGATATAATGCTATAGTAAATACTGGTACTATTAATATTACAAATTCAAATATTACTACATCAAATAGAGGTATTGAGAATAGTTCAATTATGACTTTAGATGGTGTATCTATTAGAGGTGGTACTTACGCATTATATGATTCTGCTACTATAACTAATACTATTACAAATTCTACTTTATCTGGTGGCACATCATTACAAAAACAAGGTACGGGTAGATTAACTATTAGTTCTTCTAATATTACTGGAACAATTAATAATGCCGGTAATAGTTTATTAATTATCCAAGGTGGAACATTAAATGGAACTATAAGTAATTCAGGTACATTTAATATGAGTAATGTAGTATCTACTCATTATAGAGAATCTGACGGATCATATAACCAAATATCTAATAGCGGAACAATGACTTTAACTGGTAATACATTTAATAGAGATTATAAGATGTATGGTGGATATACTATGTCTACTATAAAGAATACTGGTACTCTTAATAGTTCAAATAATACTCATAATTCTAAGAATGATTATTATTATGATAGTTCTGCTACATCTCATTCTAGATATACATATAATAGAGGTATTATTAATGAAGGTATAGTAACATCAACATCAGATACTTATAACTTACAAAGATCTGAATCTGCAATTGCTATTCATAATAAAACTAATAATTCTGCTACTGTAAGTAACATTACTGGTAATTTCTCTGATTGTAAGAGAATATATGCTTTAGATAATGAAACTGGTACAATGGATGTTACAGGCGGAAGTTTTACAATGACAACTAACTATGAAGCTGCTTATGGTTTATATGTTAATGGTGGTAGTATTACTTCTAAGAATGTAGATATTACTGCAACAGATAATAAAAAATCCTATGGTATATATTCTATAACTGGAAGTGCTACATATGAATCTGGTACTATTTCATTATCAGGTGATGAAGCATATGGTGTTTATATTGAAACAGGAACTGTTACTCTTGGTGTTCAAGGTAGTGGAGTAATAGTTGATAATCCATATGTAGAAGCAATTGGTACAACAACTGGTTATGGTGTAATAGTTGGTGATGGAAGCTTTAATTATTATGATGGTAAGATCTTAGGATCAACTAATTATAGAGATAAAGGATTCACTAATATAGAAGATGATTATAAGATTCAAGAAATTGATGAAACAAATGGTAAAGCTTGTGTATTAGTATCTATTTATTAATAATAAAAAAGAGATTTAATATCTCTTTTTTTTATTTTTGTAAAAAAATTAACTATTTTTTTCGAGATTTTGGGTATGAACCGTTAATAAGAATAGTAGAGGGTGGAAAATATCACCTGGATGTTATCTCCAGTAAACTGGAGGTGATTACATGAATAATACAGAGTTAAAGATTTTAATTCTACTATTATTGGTAATTATTATTTTACATATACTTTAATCAGAACGGATCAATGGGGAGGTAAAATAAAAAGCATCTAGAAAAAACTAGATGCATCACCCATAAAAGGAGATGGCATCAGTTGGTGATGCACTCCTCTAATTAAATTTTAGTATATTAACTAATAATAATCAATAATTAGTTAATAGATAAGAAAATAAAATATGATTGGAGGTTATAATGAAAAATATTGTTAAAAGTATGTTTATTTTCTTAAGTATATTTATAGTTATGTTTATATGTGAAAATGCTAGTGCAATATCAATTACCTCTGAACCAACAGGTATTTATTTTACTTTTATGAAGGATAATGGTCATCGTTTTTCTGATGAGATGGTTATTTATAAAGTAGATGGTGAGTATGCTTATTGTATAGAACCAGGTATTTCATTAGGTTCTTCAAATTATTACTTAAGTGATTTAAATTATTTAGGATCAGATTTAAAGAAAAAGATAGAAGATTATATGTATTATGGATATAAATTTGATAGAGAAGGAAGAGATTATTATATAGCTACTCAAGCACTTATTTGGGAAGCTTTGTTATCAAGTAGACATGTTACTTTTTCTACTCAATTGTTTGAAAAAGGAAATATAATTGATTATTCATTTTATAAGAATCAAATAACTGATGGTATAAGAGTGATGAATAATAACTTTGAAACAAATAATATATATGATGTTTTTTTAGGCGATGAATTAACCATTAATAATTTACAATTAAATGGACGATATGATGTTATAGTTGATGGTAATCCATTTAATTATAGTTATAGAAGTCAATCACTAAAAATATTTAATACAAATAATGTTGGTACATATGAAATACAGTTAAAAGAAAAAGATAAATATAATAATCCATATTTAGTATATAAAAATGATAGTAAACAAGATTTGTTAGTTTTAGGTAATATTTATCATAAAGATAAAAAACTAATAATAAATATTAAAGGTGGAAGTATTAATCTAAAGAAAGAAGATCATGATACACATGAGTTATTACCTGATGCTGTTTATGGATTATATAATGAGAATGATGAATTATTATATGAACTTGTAACTGATGAAAATGGTAAAAGTATTATTAATAATTCATTAGCTAAAGGTACTTATTATATAAAGGAATTAAAATCACCTATAGGTTATGAATTAGATGATAATAAATACTATATAACTATTGATAATAAGAATAGTGTAATAGATATCACTATGGATGATAATATGATTAAAGGTAATTTTACTATAATTAAACAAGATAAAGAATCTAAAGAGAATATCCCTGATACAGAATTCGATATATATGATGATAATAATAGTTTAATTGATACAATTAAAACTGATAATGAAGGTAAAGCATCTATTGTATTAAAATATGGTAGATATCATTATCAAGAAAGTAAATCTAATGATAAGTATGAATTAGACGATACTATATATGATATTAATATAGATGAGTCAACTGATTATATTAGAGTTGTTTATAATAATAAAATACCAACTGAAGATGAATTAATAATACCTGATGTTCCAAATACAAATAGTTACTCAGTTATTCCTTTATTAATAGCTCTAGGAGTAATAATTGTTAAAGAAGAAATATATTATTATATTTATTATAATTAGTTTGATAGTATCTTGTTCAATTATATTAGTTAATTATTATTATAATGATATAGAGGAAGAAGTATTAATTGAGGAATATATAGGTGATACTACATCAATTTCAACTGATAGGAAAACTACGGGATTAACAAGTAAACTTAAAAATAGAATAAAGAAAATAGTTAAATCAACGACTAAAACCACATCTAATAATTATTTGTTTATATTAGATATTCCTAAGATAAATATAAAAAAAGGTATATATAATAAGAATAGTAGTTTAAATAATGTAGATAAGAATATAACTATATTACCATCATCATCTATGCCAGATGAAAAGAATGGAAGTGTAATACTTGCTTCTCATAATGGAAATACTAGAGTATCTTATTTTAAGAACCTAGAAAAATTATCTAAAGATGATTTAGTTTACATATATTATAAAGGTATTAAGTATACATATAAGATATATAAAAGTGAAATAGTAGATAAAGTAGGCAAGATTAATGTTAATAAAAAGAGTAATGTATCTACAATATGTTTAATATCATGTAAGAATGGAACAAATGATAAACAAATATTATATTTAGGGGAATTAATAAATACTACCACTTATTAATTTGACAACAGTATTTATAAGTGATATATTATCACTTGTCTTGAAGGGGATTGGTTATTTTCGTTTCAAGATATGTCGGTTTTTGATATAATCTCTTATTAAAGGAAGATGCATTAATTGCATCTTTCTTTATTTATGTAAAATATTATGAATAAACACATATTTACTTAACATATATGATATAATTAATATGTAAAGAAGGTTATAAAATGGGATATGTAATACTATTTATATTTTTAACTGTATTAATACTAGCTAATATTTTATTAATAATAGCATTTAAGTTTTATAATGATGCAGTTAAAAAAAATAATAAAAATACAGTAAAATTATTTGAGAAAAAAGGATTTAATTTTGATTATAGAGTAGTTAAAACAAATGTTGAATGGTTGAGAGAACAAAAGATAAAAGATCATTATATTACATCAACAGATGGATTAAAATTACATGGTGTATTCTTACAAGCTCCAAATCCATTAAGAACAGTTATATGTGTTCATGGTTATAGGGGTAATTATGAATATGATTTTTCACCTATTGTAAGATATTTTAATTCTAATCATACAAATATATTCTTTGTAGAACAAAGATGTCATGGTGATTCTGAAGGTGATAATATTACATTTGGTGCGAAGGAAAAGGAAGATCTACAACAATGGGTAGATTATGTACAAAACCATGTTGATACTAAAAATCCATTATACCTATATGGTATATCAATGGGTGCTTCAACCTGCTTATTATCACTTGAAAATGACTTCAGTGGAGTTTTATCAGGTGTTATAGCAGATTGTGGATATACATCTATGAGAACATTATTTAATAATTTAGCTAAAGATTGGTTTGGTATTCCTGGAGTACCTCTAGTTAATATAGTTGGATTCTTCTGTAAATACTTAGGTAAGTTTGATATGGAAGAAACTAGTACTAAAAAAGCATTAGAGAATAATAAAGTGCCTGTGTTATTTATACATGGAGAAGCAGATACTTTCGTTAATCCTGAACACACAAGAGTTAATTTTACTAGGGATGTTGGACCAAAAGAAATTTTATGGGTTCCTGATGCAAACCATGGTGAATCATTAATGAAGAGCCCAGATAAATATCATCAAAAACTAGAATATTTCTTTAGTACTTATAAGTAGTCTATTTGACTACTTATTTTTATTTGATATAATAATTCGAAAATGGAGGGGTAAACATGGCAACCAACTATTATTTAACTGATGGTAATATTTATGTCAGAAAAGCAGTATATGTCCCATATAAGGACACATATATTAAAAATGCTGCTGATATAGCTTATTTAGATGAAGCAACTATAGAAATGGGAAAAGATATTAAGGATAAATTAATTGAGTGCAATCCTGGATTTGATTTTACTGATAATAGAAATTATAAGATTGTAAGAAATCCTAAGCAACCTAAGAATTTATCTATATACGAACCACTGTTATATTTATCAAATGATTTATCATTTAAGAAGATAAGATTAGTGGAACAATTTAGAGACTTATCTAATGATCGTATTCATTCATATGAAAAAACTGGTAAATTATCTAATGTTAGTGAAATCAAAGTAGAAAGATTTATGGGTGAATTACTTGATCAAGTTCATTATCTTAAGTCTAATGAAAAACATGAATTGTTTAGTAAGCAATCAATAGTTGGCAAAGAAATTAAAAAACAATATGGTGTTAATAAATATAATATGGAAAGAATGTTAAAAAATTATACTCAATTAAGAGCTATGTTAATTATGTTATTATCATTTTCGTATAAAGAAAGAAGAACACCATGTAATTCATCACTTGAAAGTATAAATGATTTCTATGAGAATATTAGAGGATTAGAACCTGAAAGTAGTGAAACTATAATAAGAAAATTAAGAGAATATAAAATAGCTTTAGAAAAAGTTCAAACTGAAGAAGAATTACAAAAAATACAAAATAGTTTCAATTATGAATATCAACAAATGTCATTATTTGAATTATTCCCAGAGGAAGCACAAAAAATAGGAATTGATATAAAAAAGAAATAAAAAAGCACTTACTTATATGTAAGTGTTTTTATATAAAAAAATAAAAGATGAACTATAAAGTCCATCTAATAATCACATGGGGCGGTATAAGGGGATCGAACCCTTGCATACCGGAGCCACAATCCGGCGTGTTAACCACTTCACCAACACCGCCATGTACATGCTTAATAATAACAAATATTAATATATTTTGCAAGTATTATATGATAAAATATAAATGGTGATGTATATGAAGGTATTAACTATTAAACAACCATATGCATCTATGATAATTAATAATTATAAGAAATATGAGTTTAGATCATGGAAAACTTCTTATCGTGGTAAATTATTAATACATGCAGGTGGAACAATAGATAATAAAGATATGAAATACTTTGAATATCTTAATATAAAAGAATACCCTCTTAAAGCTATAATAGGTGAATGTGAATTAGTTGATTGTATATTAATTGATAAAGAGTTTAATGATTATTTGTATAATTTAGATGATAAGATATATGGAAGACATTCTAGAGTAGGACAATATGCATGGAAATTAGATAATATTAAAATATATGATAAAAAGATAAATATATCTGGAAAGTTAGGTTTATGGAATTATGAAGAAAAAAGGTAATTTAATAATTATTTCATTAATAATCATTTTGATTATAACTATTATTTTATTATTTATTAGGTTAAATACAAATGGTTCTTCTACTTTAACATGTGTTAAAGATATACCTAATAATCATGAGACTTTAACTTTTAGATATGATGTAGATGGTAATATGTATAGTTATAATAAGGAATTAAAACTATATAATATGGATGCTAATACTTTAAATGAACAATATGAAATATATAATAATGAATATACTAGAGTTAAAGATCTATTAAATGATAATTTTAAATATGAGATTATTAAGAATGATAATAATATGAATATTAATGTTAATATTCTTGTCTCAATATATTCTAATTATTTTAATCAATATACAAAGGATGATAATATTAAATCTTATAGTAAGTTAGAGGATGTAAAAAATTATTTATTAGAGAATGAATATAAATGTACAATAAGGAAGTAATAACATGAAGAATATATATTTAATAAAATCAGATTCTTTCTTCTTGCTTAATAATAAGATTAAAGAATTAACCAAGGATATTAAAGATATATCTAAGTTTGATTTAGATGAAGTAGAAATAAAAGATATTATTAATGATGGATCATATTATTCATTATTTAATGAAAATAAAGCTATTATAATATCTAATACTAAATACTTTGGTGGTAAGTTCTTATATGAAGAAGAAACAAGTGTATTATTTGATTATTTATCTAAGTTAGATGAAAATACTATCATTATATTTATATGTAATGATATAAGTAAAACTAAAGATATTACAAAGAAAGTATTATCATTAGGTGCATCTATTATTGATTTAACATCTTTAAAAGATGAAGAAATAGAAGATACTCTTAAAAAATATTTTAAAGATAACAATATAAATATAGATAAAAAAGTATGTGATGAATTATATAAAAGAGTAGGTTATAACATTGATTTACTATTGTCGGAAATAACTAAAATATCTATAGTATCAAATAATATAACTATAAATGATATAAATGAATACTCTAATTATGAAGTAGAAGATATTACTTTTGATTTTTCCAATGCTGTAATTTCAAAAAACTTTAGACAAGCATTTGAATTATTAGATAAACTTATAGCAACTGGAGTAGAGATACCTGTTTTAATAGGTGTATTAGCTAGTGCATATACTACAATGTATATTATAAAAGATGCATCTCAATCAGGTTTATCTGATGCTCAAATTGAAGAATTAACAGGATATAAAAGTGGTAGAATATATATTAATAAAAAGAATGGAAGAATATATACATTAGATGAAATAAAAGATATTATTATTGGATTATCTATAGTTGATAAGAAAATAAAAACTGGAAGTAATCCAGTTTATGTATTTAAAGAATTTTTACTTAATATTTAATAATTCTTTAATCTTATCAGTATTTTTAAAATTAAGCTTAGCGATATCGTTAAGTTTTTTTATTCCATATTTATTAACTATCTTTGCACCAAACTTATCTACTTCATCACCAGCACCTTTTGGTACAATTTCATCTAATTCAGTATTAAGTTTCTTCATTTCTTTTAAGAAAATATATCTACTTATAATAGATGCAGCTGCAACAGATAAACATTTATCTTCTGCATGAGTTGTAAATGTAATATTATTTACCTTATGAGTTACTGTACTAATATGTTCATAGAACTTATTTGGTGGGCAAAATTGATCAACTACTATCTTTTGATATGGTAATCTTTTACATACTAGTTGATATAATGCTTTATTATGTAATATTGCTTTTACTTTATTCATATTTGTTATACCAAATTTATTATAATCACTTGGTGTTAGTGTATAAGTAACATGTGGTATTTCTTTAATTATTGTTGGAGCAATAGAAATTATTTTTTCATCAGTTAATTTTTTTGAATCTCTTACACCTAAATCTAACAATAGCATTTGTTTTTGCTTATCAACAAATGCCGCAGTGACAACTATAGGCCCAAAGTAATCTCCTGTTCCTACCTCATCAGAACCAATTGTTGAATATTTATTATAATTTGTATGATCTTCATCTATATCTTTTTTCTTGTCTTTATCTTTAATTTCTTGATTAATATTTCTATTATTCTTAATTCTCTCTTGTTCAGTCCAATAGGATGCTTCTATATCAGCACCTAATCCTTGAAACATTAATTTACCTGATTCATATAATGTAATAATACAATCATAATCTCTTACTTGAAATACTGAATAAGGTGGATTTTTTTCTTCAAATCTATCCTTATAAAAATCTATTACATCATCTTTTAGATTATCAGATATCTTAAAGACTATAGTTTGGTTCTTCATATGCAATCACCTATGTTAATAATATCATATATTATTGTATTTTTATAGTTAAATCATTATAATTAAAGTAGGTGAAATGTATGATAGTGTTAAGTAGTTTAAAATATGTTGCTGAGATAGCATTATTGATATTTTTAATTGTTGGATGTTTTATTGGATGGAAGAGGGGATTTATTACATCACTAGTAAGTTTTATATTTACTATATGTATATTTGTAGGAGCTTTTTATTTAAAGAATTTCCTATCTATATTTATGTATGAAAATCTACCATTCATTAATTATGGAGGAATATTTGAAGGTATAACAGCTTTAAATATACTTATATATGAAGCAGCTGCATTTGTTATTTGTATAATTGCGTTAATAATAATAGCAGTTATTATTACTAAGGTAACTAACCTTGTTAATAAACTAGTAAATGCAACAGTTATACTAGCGTTACCTAATAAAATATTAGGATTAATATTAACATTAGTTCAATTCTTTATAATTGGTTTCTTTGTACTATTTGTTATGATACAAATACCATATACTAATTATGTATTTGACCTTAATAATTCTGTAATTGCAAATACTGTAGTTGAAAAAACTCCTGGTTTATCTTTAATAACTAATAAGTATTACAATACATATAAAGAGGTGTATCAAATAATTGACAAACATTCTGAAGTAGTACAAGGTGAAGAAGAAATACATCAAAAGCAAGCCAATTATGAAACACTTGATACTTTAATGAAGAATAAAGTAATTACTGTAGATAGTGTTAAAAAATTAAAAGAAAAGAATAAATTAAATATTGATAATATTGATGAATTAATAAATAAATATAATAAGTAAGGTATTTTAATATCTTACTTTTTATAATATAATAAAATATAAGTATTTTAGATACTTAAACTATAGTAAGGAGATTTAAGTTAATGAGATGTTTAGGAATGGATTTAGGAACTAAAACACTAGGTCTTGCTACATCTGATAAGTTAGGATTAATATCAAGCCCTTATAAGGTAATTAGATATGATGATATTAATAATTTAGTAGATGAAGTAATAAGTATCATAAACGACTTAAAGATTGATACTTTAGTGTTAGGTTATCCAAAAAATATGAATAATACTTTAGGAGAAGCTGTTGAAAGAACAAATAATTTTAAAGAATTATTAGAACGTAAAATAGATATGAAGATTAATCTAGTAGATGAAAGATTATCTACAGTAGAAGCTGAGAATATCTTAATAAGTGAAGATATGAGAAGAGAAGATAGAAAGAAAATAATAGATGCGGTAGCAGCATCAATTATATTAGATACATATTTAAGAATGAATAAAAAGGAGGATTAAAATGACAGCAGAAATTGTTGAACAAAATGATGAAATAATAGTTATTAAAGATGAAGAAGGAAATAAACATGAGTGTAATAAATTATTCACTTTTGATTCTGATGAAACTAAATTAAGTTATATTTGTTATGCAGATAAAAATTTAGATGAAAATGGAAATGTAATTGTATATGCGGGTACTTATGATCCAACAGGAGAAGACCCTGTTATAAAACCAATTAAGACTGAAAAAGAATGGAAAGTTATTCAAGAAACTCTTTCTGAGATTATTGGAAATGTAAAAGGTGATGAAAATGAAGGATAAGAAACCTATAGACGTACCTGTAGATAAAATTATGGATAAAATCCCAACAGGTGAAAAAATGGATAAATGGGGAGTAAAAGTAATAGGCGTAACTGTTATTATTATAGTATTTGCTGTAATAGTATTTGCAGGTGTAATGGCTAATGCTTTAGCTCCAGTAAATAAATCTGATACATCTAGAGTAGAATTTAAAGTTGAATCTGGATGGGGATCATCTACTGTTTTACAAAAATTAGAAGAACAAAAGTTAATTAAGAATGCATTCCTAGTTAAGATTTATTTAAAAATGAATCCACAAGATAATATTAAGGAAGGTACTTATGTGTTATCTCCATCAATGAGTGTTGATGAGATATTTGATATATTATCTTCTAACAGTTCTAAAGAGAATGAAACAATTAACTTAAAACTAATTGAAGGTAAGAGATTTGATACTTATGCAGAAGTAATAGCTAATACCATGAACTACAATAAAGAAGATGTTATAGCAAAATCTAAAGATAAAGAATTCTTAGATAAAGAAATTAAGAAATATTGGTTTGTAACTGATGAAATCTTAAATAAAGACTTATATAATCCATTAGAAGGTTATATATTCCCTGATACTTATAACATAAGAAAAACTGCAACCATTGAAGAAGTGTTAGATATATTAATTAATGAAACTGGAAAGAAAATAGAACCATATAAAGATGATATTTCTAAATCTGGTAAATCAGTACATGCTTTACTTAGTTTAGCTAGTGTGATAGAATTAGAAGCTGGAACCGGAAGTGTGGATATAGGTGACAACAAATCTGCTAGTGAAAGAGAAGTAGTATCATCAGTATTCTATAATAGGTTAAATAAGAATATTAAGTTAGGCAGTGATGTAACTACTTATTATGCTGTTCATAAGACATTACAAGAACCATTAACTCAACAAGACTTAGATTCATGTAATCCTTATAACACTAGAGGAAACTGTGCACCTCAAATTCCAGTGGGTCCAATATGTTCTCCAAGCTTATCATCAATTACTGCTGCTATTAATCCAGTAGAATCAAAATATTATTATTTTGTAGCTGATAAGAATGGCAAATTATATTTTGCTGAAGATGAATATGGACATCAAAAGAACATAAGTTATTTGAAGTCACATGATTTATGGGGATAAAAAAGAGGTATTAAAATTTATGAATGAATTAATTAAAGATATGGAAAGATATGCAGAAGCTAATAATGTTCCTATCATAGAAAGTGATTCTATAGAATTTATTAATAAATATATAGAATTAAATAATACTAAGAAAATCTTAGAGATAGGTACTGCAATTGGTTATTCGGCTATCATGATGGCTAAAGATCATCCAGATGTTGAAATAGTAACAATTGAGAAGGATGAAAAGAGATATCGTGAAGCTATCAAGAATATTAAAAACTGTGGATTAGAGAATCAAATTGAAGTTGTTTATAATGATGCACTTGAAACTAATTTATCAGGATATAAATTTGATATGATATTTATTGATGCTGCTAAAGGTCAATATGTTAAGTATTTTGATAAATTTAAATTCTATTTAAATGAAAATGGTGTTATTATAAGTGATAACTTAAAATTCCATGGATTAGTTGAAAATAAAGATATGATTGAATCTAAAAATGTACAAGGAATCGTTAATAAGATTGAACAGTACATTGACTATTTAAATGAAAATGATGAATTCATTACTAAATTCTTTGATGTTGGTGATGGTTTATCAGTAAGTTATAGAAGTAACAATGCAAACATCGAAGGTATTAATTAATATTAATAACTTAAGTGAGCTTGATGAATATAAGAAAGTTGGCATTGCCAATTTTCTTTTTCCTATTAAGAACTTAAGTGTAGGTTATACTTCATATGATATAGATGAAGTTCCTGATCAATCATATCTTTTAATTAATAGAGTATTAGATACAGAAGGTATCAATACATTTAAAAGTCTCATACCTAAATTAAATAGATTCAAAGGAATTGTATTTGAAGATTTAGGAATCTTTAATATGCTTAAAGATAGTGATTTAGAGCTTATATGGAATCAAGCTCATTTTGCAGTTAATTATAATTCTATTAATTATTATTTAGAACATGGATGTGAATCCGCTGTTATATCTAATGAAATAACTAAAGAAGAAATAGAAGAAATAATTGATAAAGCTAATAAACCAGTTGTATTAAATATATTTGGTAAAAATATGATCATGTATTCAAGAAGAAGCTTAGTATCTAACTTTAATAAACATGCTGGTATAGGCGATGTTAATAATGTAGATATTAAAGATAAAACTGATAAAGCATATTTTACTTTAAAAGAAGATGCATATGGCACTGCAGTATTTAATAAAGAATATTTTAATTATATTAATAAATTAGATATAAATGATAATAAGATTAAATATTATCTAATAACTAATTTGGATTTAGAACCTAATAAAATAATAAATATCATCAATGGTGAACAATATGGTAATGATGGTTTCTTATATAAGAAAACAACATATAAGATGAGTGAATATGATGATAGAAAGAAGGTGGAGTAATGGCATTACTAGAGTTACTTGCACCTGCTGGTTCAAAAGAAAAGATGGAATTTGCTTTCCTATATGGTGCTGATGCAATATATTTTGCTGGTCAAGAGTTTGGACTTCGTGCAAATGCTAAAAACTTCACTAGAGAAGAAATGAAAGAAACTGTAGAATATGCACATTCAATGGGTAAGAAGTGTTATGTTACAGTTAATATAGTATTCCATAATGAAGATTTAAAGGGATTAGAAGATTACTTATTATTTTTAGAATCAATTCATGTAGATGCTATACTTGCATCAGATATATCAGTAATGGACCTATATAATAAGTTAGGTTTAACTATGGAATTACATATATCTACACAAGCTTCTACTTTAAATAGAGAAGCAGCATTGTTCTATAAGTCTTTAGGAGCTAGGAGAATAGTGCTAGCAAGAGAAGCTTCAAGAGAAGATATTAAGGATATTAAGGAAGCAACAGGACTTGATCTTGAGTGTTTTGCACATGGTGCTATGTGTACATCAATATCTGGTAGATGTGTAATGAGTAATTATGCAACCAATAGAGACTCAAATAGAGGTGGATGTGTACAAATATGTCGATGGACATTTGATTATTTAAAAGATAATAATAAACTAACTGAAGAACCATTTAGTATGACACCTAAAGATTTAAATATGATTAGTTTTATTGAAGATATGATCAATAATGGTGTTAATTCATTTAAGATTGAAGGAAGAATGCGTTCAATTTATTATGTATCAACTGTAATTCTTATTTATAGAAGAATAATAGATAAAATACTTAATAATACATTAACTGATGAATATAAAGATTATGCATTAAAAGTATTAAATAGAGTAGCAAATAGAGAATCTGCACCTCAATTCTATGACAAATTACCAGGTGTAGATGAACAATACTATTTAGGTAGAGATGAAGTATCTAATCAAGACTTCTTAGGTTTAGTACTTAATTCAAAAGATGGTTTAATTAAGTTAGAAGAAAGAAATACATTTAAGGTTGGAGATACTGTTGAATTTTTTGGACCATCATTTGATACTTTCTCATATACTATAGATAAAATATATGATAAGGATATGCAAGAAATAGATAAAGCAGTACATCCAAAAGAAGAATTATATATAAAATTAGATAGGGATTTACCTAAGTATTCAATGATGAGAATAAAAATCTAGGGGTATAACAAAAAATTGTTGACATCTATAAAAAGATGTTATATCATTTTTCTTGTGATGTTTTAAGAAATTATTAAGAAATGGAATGATTTTAAATGGAAAAGAAAATATTTGAATTAACTGAAGAAGGATTAGCTGCTATAAATGCAGAATTAGATAAATTAAGAAATGAAGATAGACCTAGAATTATTCAAGCTTTAAAAGATGCTAGAGCTCAAGGTGACTTATCTGAAAATGCTGACTACGATGCAGCAAGAGCAGAACAAGCTACATGTGAAGGAAGAATACAAGAACTTGAATATATGGTAGATAATCATAAGATCATTAAAGTTGCTAAAGATGAAGTTGGTATGGGTACAACAGTAGTTATTAAGTATATTGATGATAACGATGAAGAAGAATATAAAATAGTTGGACCTACTGAAGTAGACGTTAATGAAAATAAGATTTCTACATCTTCACCAATTGGTGCTGCTATAAGTGGACATAAGAAAGGTGATACTGTAGAAGTTGAATCTCCTAACGGATCATATAAAGTTAAAATAGTAAGTATTAAGTAATACTTACTTTTTTTGTAAAGTAATAGATATTTATATGTTTACTATATACATTATATATATAATAAAGTATAATGATAAGTGTGGTGTATATGGACAATATAATTGATAACAAAATATTTAAAATAATAGTAATTGGAATATTAGGATTGCTTATAGCATTTATGGTAACATCCTTTCCAACAAAACATATTAATACAAATGATACAAATATAGTAAGTATGTAAAAATACTTGCTATTTTTTTGCTATTTATATATAATTTATACTTATTGTAATATTTAAGTAAAATAATGTTGACTTATCAAATATTCTTTGATAAAATCTTTAATTGGTGGCAAATACTTTTTTTGTGTGGGTATTTGTTTAAAAAATCTATAGTATTGGGGTGAAAGAATGTCTTATAAAGTGCACAAATTCGGAGACATAAGAGAGAGAAGAGATTTCTCAAAAGTTGCTAACAGTTATGAGTTACAAGACTTGTTAGAAATTCAAAAGAAGTCATACCAATGGTTTTTAACAGAAGGTATAGACGAAGTATTTAAAGATATTTTCCCTGTTGAATCATTTACAGGTAAAGTTTCTTTAACATTTGATTCATTTTCATTTGATGAACCAAGATATTCAGTAAAGGAATCAAAGGAACGTATGGTAACATATGCAGCTCCTTTAAAGATCCAAGCTAGAGTATTCATTAATGAAACTGGTGAAGTTAAGGAACAAGAAATATTCTTAGGTGATATGCCAATCATGACTGATGCTGGTACATTCATTATTAATGGTGTAGAAAGAGTAATTGTTTCACAATTAGTTAAATCACCATCTGTTTACTTCACAAGAGAAATAGATAAGAATGGACGTAACGTAGTATTTGGTCAAGTTATTCCTACTAGAGGATGCTGGTTAGAGTATGAACTAGATGCTAAGGATGTAATATATGTAAGAATTGATAGAACTAGAAAAGTTACAATGACTACATTATTAAGAGCATTAGGTTTATCATCTGATGAAGAAATCTTAGAGGTGTTTGGAGATAATCAATATATCAAAAATACACTTGAGAAGGATTCAACTAAGAATACAGATGAAGCTTTAATTGAAATTTATGAAAAATTAAGACCAGGAGAACCAGCTACACTTGATTCTGCTAAGAACCAAATGATAACTAAGTTCTTTGATAAGTTTAAATATGATTTAGCTAGAGTAGGTAGATATAAGTTTAACTTAAAACTTAATGTATTAGATAGAGCATTAGGTATGACTTTAGCTGAAGATATTAAAGATGGTAAGAAAGTTTTAGCTGCAAAAGGTACAGTAGTTGATAAAGCATTACTTGAAACTATTAGACCATTATTTGAAGGTGGCTATAACTTAAAAGATGTAAGAATAAATGAAGAATTAGATCAATACAATAAGATTCAAACTCTTAAAGTTGTTGATCCAAAGAATGAAAACAATGTAATTACTATTATTGGTAATGATCCATCTATCGATAGTAAGAGATTAACTATATCTGATGTATATGCATCATGCTCATACTATTTAGATTTATTAGCTGGATTTGGTAATTATGATGTAATCGACCAATTAGGTAATAGACGTGTTAAACAAGTTGGTGAATTAATTCAAAATCAATTCAAGATTGGTATTACACATATGGAGAGAATCATTAGAGAAAGAATGACTACTCAAGAAATAGAAAGCATTACTCCTAAAACTTTAATTAATATTAGACCAGTAACTGCTGCTATGAAAGAATTCTTTGGTTCATCTCAATTATCTAAGTTCATGGAACAAATTAACCCAATAGCTGAATTAACAGATAAGAGACGTTTAAGTTCTTTAGGACCTGGTGGTTTATCTAGAGATAGAGCTGGTATTGAAGTACGTGACGTTAACGAAACTCACTATGGTAGAATCTGTCCTATTGAAACTCCAGAAGGACCAAACATTGGTTTAATAACTTCATTATCTTCATATGCTAAGATTAATGAATATGGATTTGTAACTAGTCCATACAGAAAAGTAGTAAATAAGAAGGTAACTGATGAAGTAGTATATTTAACAGCAGATGATGAAAGAGATTATTACTTAGGTCAAGCTACTGTTAAAGTTGATAAGAATAATATGATTATTGAAGATGAAATGATTTGTAGACATAATGGTGATACTGTTATCGTATCTTCTGATAAGGTTAACTTTATTGATGTATCTCCATCTCAAATCGTATCAATTACATCTTCATTAATTCCATTCCTTGATCACGATGATGCAACACGTGCATTAATGGGATGTAACATGCAAAGACAAGCAGTACCATTACTTAGAACTGAAGCTCCATTCATTGGAACTGGTGTAGAATACAGTGCAGCTAGAGACTCTGGTTCAACTGTTAACGCTAAGAATGATGGTGTTGTTGAATATGCAGACGCTAAAAAGATTGTTGTTAAGACAAAAGATGATAAAGATGTTTACTATTTAGCTAACTTCGAAAGAAGTAACCAAGAAAGTTGTATAAATCATACTCCAATCGTTAAAGAAGGAGACAAGGTTCATAAAGGACAAGTTATTGCTGATGGTCCTTCAACTAATGGTGGAGAATTAGCTTTAGGTAAAAATATGATAATTGCATTCATGACTGCAAATGGTTATAACTATGAGGATGCAGTTGTATTAAATGAAAGATTAGTTAAAGATGATGTATTTACATCATTAAGAATTGCTCACTATGATATAGATTGTCGTGATACAAAATTAGGACCTGAAGAAATTACAAGAGATATTCCTAATGTATCTGAAGAAGCTAGAAAGAACCTTGATGCTGATGGTATCGTTAGAATTGGTACTGAAGTTAAAGATGGTGATATCTTAGTTGGTAAGGTAACTCCAAAAGGTGTTCAAGAATTAACTTCTGAAGAAAAATTATTACATGCAATCTTTGGTGAAAAGACTAGAGAAGTAAGAGATACATCACTTCGTGTTCAACATGGAGCTGGTGGTATCGTTCATGATATTAAGATATATACTAAAGAAAACTCTGATGAATTACCTGCTGGTGTTTCTAAGACAATAAGAGTATATATTATCCAAAAACGTAAGATCCAAATTGGTGATAAGATGTCTGGACGTCATGGTAATAAAGGTGTTATTTCATTAATATTACCTGAAGAAGATATGCCTTATTTACCAGATGGTACTCCAGTTGATATTATCTTAAATCCACAAGGTGTTCCATCACGTATGAATATCGGACAAGTGTTAGAGTTACACTTAGGTATGGCTGCTAAGAAACTTGGTGTTCATGTAGCTACTCCAGTATTCGATGGTGCTTCTGTTGAAGAAGTATATGAAATGATGGATGAAGCTGGTATGGATAAAGATGGTAAGACATGGTTATACGATGGTAAAACTGGTGACTTATTCGAAAACAGAGTATCAGTTGGTGTTATGTACATGATCAAGTTACATCACATGGTTGATGATAAGATTCATGCTCGTTCTACTGGTCCTTACTCATTAGTAACTCAACAACCATTAGGTGGTAAAGCACAATTTGGTGGTCAAAGATTTGGTGAGATGGAAGTTTGGGCATTATATGCATATGGTGCTGCTCACATCTTACAAGAAATGATGACAGTTAAGTCTGATGACGTAATTGGTAGAGTTAAAGTTTATGAAGCTTTAGTTAAGGGTGAAAATATTAATTCTGTAGGTATTCCTGAAGCATTCAGAGTATTATTAAAGGAATTCCAATCATTAGGATTAAATATTGAAGCTATTGACAAAGATGATAATATTAGAGATTTAAGAGAATTAGAATCATCATCTGATGAAGATGGAGATGGAATCTCAATTGATGAAATAGATGCCGAAACTGGTGAAGTTAAGAATCAAATGCCTGAACACGAATTATCTGAACCTGAAGAAACTGAAGAGGAAGATGAATTCGAAGAAGAAGACGATTTTGATGATGAACCAGACATGGAAGAATTAGCTGCTATTGATGCAGGATTTGAAGGGGAGGAATAATATATGATAGATGTTAATAATATTAAAGGTATAAGAATTTCTATTGCTTCTCCTGAAAAGATTAAAGAATGGTCTTATGGTGAGGTTACTAAACCTGAAACTATTAATTACCGTACTTTAAAACCAGAAAGAGATGGATTATTCTGTGAAAAAATCTTTGGACCTTCAAAAGACTATGAATGTTCATGTGGTAAATATAAAAGATTAAGATATAAAAATGTTATATGTGATAGATGTGGTGTAGAAGTTACAAGTTCAAAAGTTAGACGTGAACGTATGGGACATATTGAACTAGCTTCTCCATGTTCACATATCTGGTTCTTTAAAGGTGTTCCTTCTAAGATGGGTCTTATCTTAGATATGTCTCCAAGAGACCTTGAAGAAGTATTATATTTCGTAAGTTATGTAGTAATTGATCCAGGTAATGCTCCATTAGCTAAGAAGCAAACATTATCTGATAAAGAATACAGAGCTTACTATGAAAAATATGGTGATACATTCAAAGTTGGAATGGGTGCTGAAGCCATTAAAGAATTATTAAAAGAAGTAGATTTAGATAAAGAAATCGAAGATTTAAATAAAGAATTAGATGGTGCTACAGGACAAAAGAGAACAAGACTTGTTAAGAGACTTGACTGTGTAGTAGCATTTAAAGAATCAGGAAATAAACCTGAATGGATGATACTTGATGTGATTCCAGTTATTCCACCAGATTTAAGACCTATGATTCAATTAGATGGTGGTAGATTTGCTACATCTGATTTAAATGATTTATATAGAAGAATCTTAAATAGAAATAATAGATTAAAGAAATTATTAGAGCTTGGAGCTCCTTCAATCATTGTTCAAAATGAAAAGAGAATGCTTCAAGAAGCTGTTGATACATTATTTGATAATGGTAGAAGATCTAGAAGTGTTAATAATGCTTCAGGTAGACCATTAAAATCATTATCAAGTATGTTAAAAGGTAAACAAGGTCGTTTCCGTATGAACCTTTTAGGTAAACGTGTTGACTATTCAGGACGTTCAGTTATCGTTGTTGGTCCATCATTAAAGATGTATCAATGTGGTGTACCTAAAGAAATGGCTCTAGAATTATGGAAACCACATGTTATACATGGATTAGTATCTAAGGGTCTTGCTCATAATATTAAGGGAGCTAAGAAGTTAATTGATACTAGAGATGAATCGATTTGGGATATTGTTGAATCAGTTATGGTTGAATACCCAGTTATGTTAAATAGAGCACCAACTCTACACAGATTAGGTATCCAAGCATTTGAACCAGTATTAATTGGTGGTAAAGCTATTAGATTACACCCATTAGTATGTACAGGTTTCAACGCTGACTTCGATGGTGACCAAATGGCTATTCATATTCCATTATCAGAAGAAGCTAAGGCTGAAGCTAGAATCTTAATGTTATCTTCAAATAACATCTTAAAACCTTCTGATGGTAAACCAGTAGTTGCACCTGGTCAAGATATGGTATTAGGTAACTACTATATTACTATGGAACGTGGAAGAGAATCTAAACCTATTGTTATTGTAAAAGGTGATAAATTATCTAAAGATGTATTAGATTATATTAAGTATTCTGAAGATGATGCTACTATAGATTTTATTAAGGATGGTATTAAATTAGATGTATCTAACGTAGATACTAAGAAAGCTGGAGAGTATACTTATACTATTTGTTTTGAAGATGGATCTACATATTTAGAAGGAACAGTATATGTATGTGCTGATGAAAAAGAAGCTAAAGCTAAACAAAAAGATATCGAAATAAATGACTTTGATGCTTATGGTAATGTTAAGATGTTACCTGGTACAAATGAAGGTAAAGTTTATAAGAATGATTCTGAGTTATTAATGGCTTATGAAAGAAAAGAAATAGGTATTCAAACAAGAGTAGCTATTCCTGTAAGAACATTCAAATATAAAGTATTCCCAGTAGATGTTCAAGATAAATATCTTGTAACTACAGCTGGTAAGGTAATATTTAATACTATATTACCAGATACATTCCAATACTTAGCAGATCCTTCAAAGGATAATATTGAAGGTGTAGCTGATGATAGATTCTTTATTGAACAAGGAAAGAATATTCCTTTAGAAATTGCTAAGATGGCTTATGCTGAACCATTTGGTAAGAAAGCATTAAAGAATATCATTGCTGAAGTATATAAGAGAAAAAGAACAACTGAAACAAGTATTATGCTTGATAAGTTAAAAGAGATTGGTTTCAAATATTCTACAATCGGTGGTTTAACATTCTCAGTTCATGATGTTGTAACATCTGATCATAAAGCAGAATATATCGCTGAAGGTGAAGCTAAAGTTGAAACTATCAATAAACAATTTAGACGTGGTTTAATAACTGAACAAGAAAGATATCAAAATGTCTGCGATGCTTGGTTAGAGGTTAAAGATCAAGTTTGGAATGAACTTGGAACTAAGTCTAAGAAAGATATTTATAACCCAATATTCATGATGATGAACTCAGGTGCCCGTGGTTCTATATCACAATTCGGACAAATGGCTGGTATGCGTGGATTAATGGCTAAGACAGATGGTTCAATGGTAGAAATTCCTATCATCACATCATTACTTGAAGGTCACTCAGTTAATGAGTACTTCTTAAATACACATGGTACACGTAAGGCACAAGCAGATAAAGCGTTAAAAACTGCTTCATCTGGTTACTTAACTAGACGTTTAGTAGATGTTGCACAAGATATTGTTGTAAAACAAGAAGACTGTGGATGCATCACTGGTATAGTTGTATCTGATTTAATCAATGAAAAGGATGGTTCTGTAATTGAATCATTATATGATAGAATTGAAGGAAGATTTACTTCTAAGAAAGTAGTTAATCCTGAAACTAAAGAAGTAATTATTGAAGCTAATGAATACATAACTGAAAACATTGCTAAGAAGATTGTTAAAGCTGGTGTTAAACAAGTTGAAATTAGATCAGCAATTACATGTAAGTCACCTGATGGTGTATGTCAAAAATGCTATGGTAAGAACCCAGCAACTGGTAATATAGTTGAAACTGGTGAAGCTATTGGTGTTATGTCTGCACAATCAATTGGTGAACCAGGTACACAATTAACCATGCAAACATTCCACTCTGGTGGTGTTGCAGGTGGTGAAGATATTACTCAAGGTCTTCCAAGAGTTGAAGAATTATTTGAAGTACGTAATCCAAAAGGTAAAGCTACTATAGCTGAAATCTCTGGTAAGGTTACAAGTGCTGAAAATGTTAATGAAAAATGGAAGATTGTTATTACAAATGATGCTGAATCTAGAGAACATGTTACTAGATATAATGCTAAACTTGCTGTTGAAGTTGGACAAGAAGTTAAAGCTGGTGATAAGTTAACTGAAGGTGTTATTTATCCTAAAGAATTATTAGCAGTAACTGACCCAATTACAACTCAAAATTATATCTTAAAAGAAGTTCAAAAGGTTTATAAATCACAAGGTGTTGATATCTGTGATAAGCACATTGAAGTTATTGTATGTAGAATGATAAATAAGATGAAAGTTGTAGATGCTGGTGATACTACATTAGTTCCATCATTAATCGTTCCAATGGAAGAATTCAATGAAAAGAATAAAGATGTATTATTAACTGGTGGTGTTCCTGCTACAGGTTCTCCAGTTATCGAAGGTATTGCTAAGACTGCATTACATACTCCATCATTCTTATCAGCTGCATCATTCCAAGAAACTACAGCTGTATTAACTGATGCTGCTATAAGTGGTAAAGTTGATATGTTAAAGGGATTAAAAGAAAATGTTATCATTGGTAAGTTAATTCCTGCTGGTACTGGACATAGAGATTATTCTAATTTAGATATTGAATTAGAAAATGATATTATGTCTGATGATCCTTCTGAAATGCTTGAGAATGAATTCTTAGCTGAAAGAGAAGAAGATCTAGAAGTTAACGTTGGAGACTAAAAGGATTAGAAAACTAATCCTTTTTTATTTTAAAAAAATACCATAAATGATATAATTTTAATACAAGGGTGATAAAATGAAAAAAATTGGCAAGATTTTATTATTTTTAATTATAGTAGTAGGAGTAATCGGTGGTGGTGGTTACTTTGGACTAAAATATCTAAGAGATAAAAATAGAGAAGCAGAAAGATTAGAACATATTAAAGAAGACATGTACCTTGAAGTAGTATATGAAGATATATCTGAATGTAAAACTAAGTTTAAATTAAATAAAGAGGAAGAAGAAACTACTTCTTCATGTGCTAAAACTGAATTAAAGGTAAGGAAAGCACCTACAGCTGCAAGTGAAATAATAGGAACAGCTGAAAAAGGAGAGATATATAAAATAGTTGAAGTTGAACAAACTGATGCTCAATTCATTTGGTTTAGAATTATATATCAAAAGAATTGGAAGGATGAATATAAAGAAGGTTATATATCTCAACCAAGATCTACTCAAGTTACATATGTAAAAGCTTATAATGTATCTTTTGATTATTCAAATCCTGTATTAAACTTCACATCTGATGAATATAATGTTGAATCTATTGATGATATAGGTAAAGATGGATATAAGCATTTAACTGTATGGGATGATCAAGATGGTTATAAGATTACTCATGAAGTATATATTGAAAGAGAACCTATTGATAGACCAGGGCCTCAATATTGGGTTAAATATACAGTAACTGATAAAGTAGGTAAAACTACAAGTAAAATACAAAGAGTTATATTTAAATATCCTCCAGCTGATAGCAAGTGTAAGGATTTCTCTAAAATTAGGAGTTAATATGGATGAATATAATAAAATATCTAATCTAGATGAATTAATGACATGGATGGATAACAATATTAAATATGGTTATATAGATATCAATAGAAATATTCATGATAATGAATTACAAGGACTAAGAGAATTATTTGTTACAAGAGATGCTAAAAGTGCAGTTGAGTCAGGATATGGTACTTGTATAGAACAGGCTAAGATTATTGATGAAAAATTAAAACAATTTGGCTATGAAACATATACTTATTGTTCTTTCTCAGGTCCTTTAAATGCTTTAATTACAGATCATAGTGCAAGAATGCATTCTTTTGTATTAGCTGTTAAAGGAGACAAATGTATTTATTTTGAGCATGCAAATACACAAAGAAGAGGAATATATAATTTTGATTCAATTGATCAAGCATTAGATTATATTAAAGGTTTCTATAAGGATAATGAATATTTTGTACTTCATCTTACAGGATATATTCCAGAAGGATTAAATTTTGATCAATTAGTTAATTATATGAATATTGCAGAAATAGTTAATATAAATAATAAGAGTAAATAAAAAACAGCATTTAGCTGTTTTTTATTTTCCACATAATCTATCTTTGCAATTTTGACATCTTAATGCACAGTTGGTTACTTCTAAGAATCTTTCAGGATGAACTGTACATGCAACTTCCCATATTATTAATACTACAAATGATTGTAACACTAAAGTATAGGTAAATACTCCTGGAATAAATATTAATGGTGAGAACATCATAGCATGATCCCAATTGAATATCCTACATGTTGTACAACATTTATTATGCATAAAGAATGTTCTGAATGGACACCAGATAACTACACATATAATATCACATACATAGAATGCAACTGAACATAATACAACTATTTGATATGAAATTGTTCCTGTAAAATATAATATACCTATATTACTAATTAATAATATCCATGCAATAGCTACAGATATTGAATCATTAGTTAACTTTTTCATATAATTTTTTACCATATTGATATCTAATCCTTTTAAGTCAGGTAAATATCTATGTTTTAAGAATTTTTGAGAACCTAATGGCCAATATTTAGGTACTTTACATAATTGTAATATCATATCTATCATCCATATTACCCATAAAATATGAAGTGGAGAAAATTGTGTAAAGAAATTTAATCCTTTAACTACTTCAAATGTATTTGGATAGAAGATAAATAATAATATAGATAATATAAATATTATAATTCTCATTATTAATCTTTGAACATATAGTATTCTAAATTTTGATTTTTTCTTCATAAAAATACTCCTTAAACACACAATAATTATAACATAAATATAAATAATAATAAGTAATAAATTTGCTGTTTATTGATAAATTTAGTATAATAATACTCGTTCAAAGGGGAATTTATATGGATTTATTACATACAATAGTTGATAGTCATGTATTTAATAAAGGAAGTATTATTGGACTAATAATTGGTGTATTAGGTTCTTTTTTATACAAAAAATTAGATTCTTATGTTTATAGTGATGAATTTACTTATAAGATTAACAGAGTAAGAAAGATTAAGAAACCTATTAGAAAAAGAAATAATACTGATAAATACTATTGTGATGATATAGATGATTTTAAAGAAGTCATAACAAATCATATTAAAAATGACTATTTAGTTAATTTCTATAATAATATAGATTCTTTAAAAATAATAGATGATCCAAAGATATCTCGTAAAATGAACGAACAAGGTATAAGTGGAGAATATTTTTCTAAAAGCAATAAAATAAGAATAAATGAATATTCATACTTTGATTCAACAGAACATGAAATGATGCATATGGCATCCAATAATAGAAGATTATTTAGTAAAAGTACAGGTTTTAGTCAATCAACAAAACCATTCTTATTCAAAAGTAGATTAATAGGTAATGGGTTAAATGAAGGTTATACTCAATTATTGACTGAGAGAATGTTTACTACATCATATGTATCTACATATCATTATTTAGCAGGTGTATGTGAATGTCTTGAAGATATACTTGGTAAAGATGCAATGGAAAAAAGTTATTTTAATGGTGATTTAAGGGGATTAATAAATGATTTATCTAATTATGCAGACCATGAAACTATATTAAGTCTAATTCAAGAAACTGATACATTACTATTTATAATATCTAGAAAAGATTTATATATAGATGATTTATCTAGAAGCATTATCTTAATTAATCATTTATTAAATAAAATATACAAGAATAAAGTTTATAGAGATTGTATAGAAGGTAAAATAAGAGAAGATGAAATTGATGAATTAACTAATGACTTTGGTAAATCTATAAACTCTAAAATTAGAATTAAAGATCGCCAATTAGCCATTATAAATAAAAGAACTGAAAAGTATTTAAATAAAGATGAAATGTTTTTATAATATAATAAAAGGAGTTGCAATTTATGTATAAAATACCAATTGAATATGTTAGAACAATAGTTGATAGTAAACCTAAATCTAAAAGGTTTGTATTTTGGGATAAAGTATCGGTTGTTATCCTAATAATTATAATATTTTTTCCTATGATAATATTACCTATAATAGGAGCTTTATTAAATTTAGACTATATATATTTATTTTGTGCTTCTTGTTATCTTTTGATGATACCATTTGGTATATGGAATAGAGGAAGAGTGTATCGTGAATTCTTTAGAATTAAACATGGTGAAAAGTATTTTAAGATTGTTAATCTTGAAGCAGAATCACATTTAAAAGAATTAGAAAAAAAATCCGCATTAACTTGCATTGGCGAACCTACAGATGAATGGTTAAACTTTATATATAATTGGTTATATTTCTTTAATGCAATTGAAAAGGGTAAAATAGTAACAATATATACATATAAAGGATCTTTAATTAAGAGTGCATTTAATGAGGAAAGACTAAGTGATAATGAACCATTTTTCACTATTGAACCAAACGATTATAATCCTCCTGAGGAAGAAAAAACAAATTTTTACAGAACTCATTTTGATGTTGGTTGTAGATATTTAGATGATATAATAAATAATTTAAAACAATAAAAACACAAGCTCAATGCTTGTGTTATTTTTTAAATGGTAGCGACGGAGAGATTCGAACTCACGACCTACCGGGTATGAACCGGGTGCTCTAGCCAACTGAGCTACATCGCCATGTACATGTAAAATAATAACATATAAGATATTAAAAATCAACTAAAATTTTGATTTTTTATACCAATTATGATAGTATATATCCTTGTTAAAGGGGTGTTTTTATGGGTTCTGTAGAGAATGTTAGAGATAACATGAGAGCTTATGATGTTATTAATCCAATCATCACATTTGATGGAGATGTAGCATTATCAGACATAACTGTACAAGGATATGATAAGAAAAAGGATATATTTTATCTTAATGCTATTGAAGATCGTGGTGTAAATAGATATGAAGAATTCTTAAATAAATACTTTTATGAAAAATTAGAGTTAAATCTTTTAGGTAAAAGTAATTATAGTAGATTAAAACCTGTATTATTAACTTCAGGAAATAAAGATGGAAATGGAAGACATTTTAGATTTGATTATTATTTATTAATATATAATTTATTAGAGGATAAATCTTTAAATCATCATTATGACACTAATAAATTATTAGAAGTTACTATGGATTATTTTAAGAATCAATTAAGAATAATTAATAGTTATTCTAGAAATAGATTAAACAGTGAAGCACCTAAATTTGTAGTTGCTAGATACTTACAAAGTAAAGGTTACCCAATTGGTAATATTGATGAAATTAACTCTTTATCACTTGATGATATGAAGAAAGTTGATTTCTTAATTACTGATGGAGTATTAGAACAATTCACTAGAAATATTGAAAAAATATTAAGAATATTAAATAATGTAAAAAGAGAAATAGCAAAATCAGAAGAAAATGAAACTGGTGAATATCAAGATGAATTACAAACAGCATTTATGAATTGTTTTACTTATGATAAATTCTTAATGTGTTTTATGAAATTCGTTTTAGATAATAATAAAGAATATGTTAAACAAGGTAAGGGTATAGATAACTCTTTAATTGAATTAACTCAATTTGTTCATGTAGTTGATGAAAATAAAATTAAATACACTCCATCAATAAAAATATATGATGAAAGACAAAGAAAAGTAGTTAATTATAACTTTAATAAATTAAGAGCAGATTATGAAATATTATATAGAAAGAATAAAGATGCTGCGCCAATTAGTCAAATATCATTTGAACAAGTTAAAAAGATGGGATTATATCGTAATTCTGAAAAGATGGATAAATATAGAGAATTTATGTCTAAAGAAAATGAAAAAATAATAGAAACTGAATTTGAAATACTTGCACCTGGTAAAAAAATAGAAGATGTAAGAGGATATGCAGGTAATAAACCAAAGATTAATAATAAAAGTAATAAGAATGTAATTACTGATGAAGAAATAGAGTATAGAAGATTTACATTAGAACAAACTAAGTGGGCTAGAAAAATTGTTGGTAGGGATAAGTTTGCAGGATATATAGGTTATATTTATCAAAATTGTTTAGTCTTATTTGAAAAGTTTGAAGAAAAGGGTGGATTAAAGAATAATGCCACTTATGTAATGAGTATTGATGACTTTGTTAAGTTCTTAGAGTTAATTAAATTAAGTAAATCTGAGATAATAGATTATATATCTAATCCAAATAATAAAGACGTTAAAAGACTTTATCATAATGACACATGGGCAGATAGATTACAAGCTTTAATAGATGCAAAAGAAATAACTGATGATACAATCATGAAAGTTGAGTCATTACCATTAGGAAGAAAGTAATATTTTAATAATATTACTTTTCTTTTTGTTTATAATACTTTATACTATTACATGGGTGTATAGATATGAAAAAGTATGTACAAGCAGTTAATTATAATGTTAAACATATTTTTTATTATGAGTTAATACTTAAACTCATAAGTTTTTTTGTATTTATTCCTTTATTTAAGTTTTTAAATAATTATATTATTTATAGATATAATATTAAATATATTACATTAGGTAGTTTAAGATATTTATTAACTCATATATCATTTGATTTATTCTTAATATTATTCTTATTATTGCTATCTTTATATTTTATATTTGATTATACATCTATAATCTTAATAGTACATAAGGGATTAGATAAAGAGAAACTTAATTATTTAAATATCTTTAAAGAATCATTCATTAAAACTATTAAAGTATTTTTGCCTAAGAATATATTATTCTTACTATATTCATTTGTATTGTTTGTATTTATTAATTTAGGTTTAGTATTAATAGCATTTAATTATATAGATTTCTTCAATATTATGTTAAATATGATATTTCATGATGTTTTCAGTACTATTATATTCATTAATATTGCGTTATTATTAATATTTTTAACAATTATAGGTATATTTGGATTACATAATTATGTTATACATGATATGAGTTTTATTGAATCATTTAGAAATAAAAACATATTTGTTAATATTAAAACAATCATATTGGTTCTTTTAAGAAAGATTATACCTTTTGCTTTAGTATTATGTTATTTAATAGGATCAGCTGAATTATTCTTCTATATTAAGACTAATATAACAGGTAATTGGTTAAGTATATCTGAAGGATTAATTATTGCATCAATTGTTTTATTATTATTCTATTATTATATTAAAACAAATATTAATGATGTATTATTCTTATCTTGTTGTTATTATAAAAACACTAATGAGAAAGTATCTGTATTTAAAGATAGAAACCAAATTAATAAGTATTATAAATATATTATGTTATTAGGAATAATTATAATTAATATAATATTTATAGTAATAATGTTTAATGTAAATAATAATAAGATTAAATATAACTTTGTATATGACTTTCATGTTGATATAACAGGACATCGTGGAGCATTTAATTATGCACCAGAAAATACTATGGCATCATTTGAAACAGCAAATGCAATGAATGTTCAATATATAGAATTAGATGTTCAACCAACTAAAGATGGATATATATTTGTTATGCATGATGCTTCTTTAAAAAGAACTTTAGGTATTAATAAAAAAGGGAAAAATGCAACATGGGCTGAAATAAATGATGTACCAGTTATATCTAATTTTCCAGAATATAAGAATGAAACAGTTCCTTTATTTGAAGATGTAATTAAATGGGCTAAGAATAAAGATTTTATTCTAAATATTGAGATTAAATCTGATTTTACAGACTATACATGGTTAGATCAATTAATAGATATTATTCATAAATATAATTATCAAGATAAGTGTATAATAGCTTCATTTGATATTGATGCAATAAGAAGAATAAGATCATTGGATGAAACCATTCCAATTGTATCATTAGGTAATTATTTTGTTGAATATGAAGGTGTTGATTATTATTCTATTAATTATACTTCAATATCATCTGATATGGTTAATTATGTTCATAGTAAAGGACAAAAGGTATTTGCTTGGACTGTAAATGATCCTGATATTGTTAGAAATATGATGAATATGAATGTAGATAATATAATTACTAATGATCCACCTATGGTAAAAGAAGTAATCGATAATTATAAGAATAAGAATAAAGTAAATGAATTATTTAACTTTTTAAGTTATATATTTTAAAAGTAAGTGTATACTTACTTTTTTTATTACTTTTATAAATGATATAATTAAACTAGGAGATGGTAATATGAGTAATATTAAAGATATATATGCAAGAGAAATAATAGATTCACGTGGAAATCCTACAATTGAAGTAGAAGTAACTCTTGAGTCAGGAGGATTTGGTGTTGGTATGGTACCATCTGGTGCATCAACTGGTGAAAGAGAAGCTTTAGAATTAAGAGATGGAGATAATAATCGTTTTAAAGGAAAAGGTGTATTAACTGCAGTTAATAATGTTAATAATATATTAAGACAAGAATTAATTGGTATGGACGCATCTAATCAAGAAGCAATAGATAATAAACTATTAGAGCTTGATGGAACACCATTTAAGAAAAAATATGGAGCTAATGCTATATTAGGTATATCATTAGGAGTTGCTCATGCGATGGCTAATGAATTGAGAATTCCTTTATATGAATATTTAAATAAATCAGATAAATATAAATTACCTATACCTATGATGAATGTTCTTAATGGTGGAGCACATTCTGATGCACCTATTGATTTCCAAGAGTATATGATTGTGCCACATGGTGCACCAAGTTTTAAAGAAGCAGTTCGTATGTCATCTGAAGTATTCCATACATTAAAAAGTATATTAAAGAAAGATGGTTATTCTACAGCTGTAGGTGATGAAGGTGGATTTGCACCAAACTTAGCTAATAATGAAGAACCATTAAAATATATAGTAAAAGCAATAGAAGAAGCTGGATATACTCCTTCAAAAGATTTTTCTATCGCATTAGATGTTGCTGCTTCAGAATTCTATAATAATGAAACTGGAATGTATGAATTAACTAAGAGTAATGAAGGAACTAAAACAACTGATGAGATGATTAATTATTTAATTGATTTAGTTAATAAATATCCTATTATATCTATTGAAGATGGATTAGGAGAAAGAGATTGGGATGGATGGAAGAAGTTTACTGATCTTATGAAAGATAAAATACAAATAGTAGGAGATGACTTGTTTGTAACTAATCCATCAATTTTAAAAGAAGGTATAGAAAAAGGTATAGCTAATTCTATATTAATTAAAGTAAATCAAATAGGAACATTAACTGAAACTATAAAAGCTATTAAAATGGCAAATGAAGCAGGTTATACTGCTGTTGTATCTCATAGATCAGGTGAAACTGAAGATACTACAATTGCTCATATAGCTGTAGCATTCTCAACCGGACAAATAAAAACAGGATCAATGAGTAGAACAGACAGAATAGCC
This sequence comes from Bacilli bacterium, assembly GCA_017542465.1. Classification (GTDB taxonomy): domain Bacteria; phylum Bacillota_I; class Bacilli_A; order RF39; family UBA660; genus UBA6985. The sequence continues at coordinate 52,461 of JAFXXB010000014.1, forward strand.
AAATATAATGAATTAATTAGAATAGAAGATAGATTAAAAGATAGATGCTATTATCCAACAAAATAGTATTGTACATTTGTTTGTATAATGATATGATATTATTGTATTAATTAATAACCTACGTTAGTACATTTATAACTTTTAAACCCCCGATTCTTTTCGGGGGCTTTTTTTATTATTTAAGGGAGGTTTTGTATATGGAAAAAATAATAAAGAATGAATTGAATTTTGATGAAAAAATATACGAGATTGGAGGAAAACAAGTAATGTTTGATGTAGATTTAGCTGAAATATATCAAGTCGAAACAAAAAGAATTAATGAAGCAGTTAAAAATAATCCAGATAAGTTTCCTGAAAGATATATATTTAAAATATCAAATGAAGAGTATCATAATTTGAAGTCGAAATTTTCGACTTCAAGTATGAAGTATTCCTATGGGGGTTCTAGAAAAGCTCATATTGCATTCACAGAGCAAGGTATTTATATGCTTGCAACCATATTAAAGAGTAAAGTAGCAGCAAGAGTTACTTTAAATATTATGGATATGTTTGTAGCAATGCGTAATGTTGTATCTAAAGAACTGGTAAATAGTAGGATTCTATTAGATCATGAAGATAGATTATTAAAACTAGAAGAAGCTTTTGATTCATATAAGGAAAATAATAATCAATTGTTCTTTAATGGACAAATATATGATGCTTATTCAAAGATTCTTAAGATATTTAATAAAGCTAAAGATAATTTGATAATAATAGATTCTTATGCCGACAAGGATACTTTAGATATTATTAAAGATGTTAATGTGAATGCTATTCTGATTACTACACCAAGACTATTAAAGAAAAGAGATATTGATAAATATAATGAGCAATATAATAATTTGAAGATTGTGATTAATAAAACTTTTCATGACAGATACTTTATTATTGATAATAGAACTGTTTATCATTGTGGTACTTCTATTAATAAAATTGGTGGTAAAACATTTAGTATCAATATTCTCGATGATAGAGATGTTGCTAATAACTTGATAGATAGAGTTCAAACTATGTTATAATAATTATGTGATTGTCCCATGGTCAAGTGGTAAGACGTCTGACTCTGGATCAGAAGTCCAAGGTTCGAACCCTTGTGGGACAACCATTTTATTATTTACTTTATTTAATATAAGTGTAATAATATATAACTAAATAAAGGGTGGTTATATGTTTAAAGAAAATATATATGAATTAATTATTAAATATCCTAATTTAAATGATAATATATTACATAAATATGGATATTCTGATAATGATATTAAGAACTTTGTAAAACGTAATATTATTGTTAAATTTGGAGATGTATATGTTGTTAATAATGTTGATGATTTAATGAAATATTACAATACTATATCTAGAACAAGAGATTATGCAAAACAAGCTAAAATATTAGATCTAGTATTAAGTATTCAACCTAATTATTATAATGTGTTGAAACAAAGATTCTTTGTTTCAATTAAATTAGGAGATAATGAGACTGCTTTATATTGCTTCAAGAAAATATACAATAGAAGTATGAGAACATGCTTTTTTGATACTAAATTACAATTATATTTATTATCAAAACTAATTGATGTTGGTGAATTAAATAAAGATTTAATTGGTATTGAGTTAAAGGATATTAGAATACCTGATAAAGATACAAGATATCAAGATAAAGAAAGAAAAAATATATCGAGAGCTAAAATATTAAATAATGAATTTGAAGAAGCTTATGATATGATTTATAGTGAAGATGGATATGATAAGAAATTAACTTTCCAAGAACTTATTATTGTTTCTTTATTAAATAGAGTAGTATCTAAATATAAGAATGGACATAATTATATCGAGTGTATACAACAAGGTAGATATCAAGATGCCTTAGTGTCATTAAATAAGAAAGATTATCCAACTTATTATGATCAATTGGTTAAGAAATTATTAGAATTCTATCTTAATCCTCCAGATCAAATTTTTATTGAATATGATCACCCAGAAGGATTATGGGAATCTATTGAATCAAATGACTTCAGAGCAGCCTATGATTTGAATGAAAAATACAATAAAGATAAAGGTATTGATGATGAAACATCACCAATCACTATACTATTAACTGAAATAATGAATATGTTAGATTTATACATCAATTATGGTGAGAATCCAGATGATGAAGAATATTATCAAGTATATTATATTTCTCATTTACTTGATTTGGGATATACATTTAAAGGTGCATTAGAAATATCTGGTTTTAGTGATGAAATAAAGAACTTTATATCCTTAATATATGCAAAAGAAGCTTTTAGATTAGGACATTATAAAACAGGTAATTATTTCTTATATAATTGCTATAAAAAGAGTAAAGAAGATGGTTCTACTCAAGAGTTATATGATGAAATAGTAAATAATTATAATGAACTTGTATATAGTCAACCAATTTTATCAAAAGCTCTTACAATGCCTAAAAACAAATAATTCTTGCTATAAATAGCATTATTTGTTATAATTAATAAGCGAAGTGGAGGTTTAGCTCATGAGAACATTAAAAAAACATTTACCAGAAGGAGTAAAAAAGACTTTTGGAATCGTTAAAGGACATAAAGTTAAATTAGTAAGCATCGATGCTTATAATGAAAAGAAGAAAAAAGAACAAGTCAAAAAAGCAGCTAAAGCATCTAAGTAGTTAGGTGCTTTTTTTAATATTTACATTAAAAGTGTATTTTGTCTTTCGTAATGATTGATAAATGTAGTAAAATTAATTTAAGGTATGGTGAATAAATATGGCAACTAATATTGATGCTAATATCGTTGAAAAACTAAAAAGAGATTTAAAAATAGCAATTGAGAAAAAAGATACAGAAAAAATTAATGAAATTAGACAAATATTAAAGATTTCTGATGAACAAGCTCAATATTTTGAACGTGGAATGACAGGATTCCCATCAATCGATAGAACATGGATTCAACACTTTAGAGATGGTGCTGAACAACATGCTTTGGATTTTCCTACAGATAAAACTGTTTGGGATGTTATTGAAAGTAAAATACTAGAATATTATGACATTCCAGCATTAGAATACTTTGGAAGAGTTTTCCAAAGAGAAGAGTTTAGAGAAAAATGTTATACATGGGCTAGAACATTTAGAGCTATGGGTGTTGAACCTGATGAAATAGTACCTGTTTATGGTCCTTTTGTACCTGATATAGCAGCTATGACATTTGCACTAAATATGATTGGTGCAACTCCATATTTCTTAAAACTTGCAATTTCTCCTGAAGCTTTAGCTAAAGAAACAGAGGAAGCCAAGATTGCCGTTGTCTTTAATGGTATGTGGCAAAATGTAGCAGGGGAATTTACTAAAGATAAATATAAATCAGTTATTATTGCAGCAGCAACTGACGACATGCCAAGTCCTAAGAAACAAATTGTTAGTTTCATAAGTATGATGTCATCGTTAAAGAGCAAGTCTAAAATACCTGATGAAAAGAAATATATTTGGATAGATAAAGCAAGACAAATTGGAGATTATTATTCTGGAGAAGTTAAAGTTCCATTTAAAGCTGATAGAACATCATTTATTACTTCATCAAGTGGTACTACTGTTGGTGGAGTAGTTAAGGGAGTTATGACTACAAATGAAAAAGTTATAGCTCAATTATATGCTAGTGATTCAACAGATGTACAATTCTTTCCTGGAGATAAGGCGCTAAGCCATTTCCCTCCAACTGCTTCAACTGCACTAAATTTATTATATTTATTACCACTATATAGAGGTATGACTATTGTTATGGATCCAAGAGTTTCTGAAAAGGATTTTTATAATCAAATAGTATCATACAGACCACAAGTGGCCGTTAATACAGGTAGTATGTGGGAATCATTCTTTAATAGAGTAGAAAGAGAAATGTTACAAGGAAAGAAATTTGATTTTTCATGTGCTGAAGTATGGGTTGTTGGTGGAGAAGGAACTGACGTAAAGAAATTTGTTCACTGGAATGAAATAATGAAAGCTTGTGGATGTAATAGAGGTATGGTTAGTGGATATGGAACATCAGAATTATTTGCTTCATCTAACACTGAAAAGATAGATGCTAGAAGTCCACTTGATAAGCCTGTTATGGGTGTTGGTGTACCATATGCTGGATTAACTGAAGGTGTATTCGATGAAAATGGTAATGAATTATCTTATAATCAAAGAGGTAATTTATGGATAAAGGGACCTACAGTATTTAAAGGTTATTATGGAAAACCTGAGTTAACTGAAAAATCTACTGAAAATGGATGGTTTAAAACAGGTGACATGGCTGAAATAGATGAAAATGGTTTTGTATATGTATATGGTAGAACTACAGATTCAATAACTGTTAATGATAACATTATATATTTATTTGATATTTCATTCTTATTAAAGGAAACTAATCTAGTTGATGATGCAATAGTATTAAATATTCCTACAAGAGATAGTAAATTTAATTTAGTAGCTCATATTGTATGGAATAAAGAATTAGAAAACTTTAATGAAGTTAATGCTATTGAAGAATTAAATAATGTAATTAAAAATAAATACGGTGAGAGTATAAAGATATCAGGATATAAAGTACATGATACAATGCTTCCTTATTCACCTACAACTTTGAAGAAGGATAAAAATAAAATGGTATCTGAAAGAGAAGGATATATTCAAGTTGTTGATAAAAGATTATCTAACATTGACTTTAAATCAGAAGAAAATGAAAATTTAAATAATGAAATTAAAACAAAATAAAAAACTAGTTTTATCTAGTTTTTTTTATGTTTTGTAGTATAATAAATTATAATAGGAGTGGTATATATGTGGAATGTATTATTTTTGGTAACCGGCTCTCTTTTTTTATTGTTATTAATGGTTATATTTTTTATGAAACCAAAAATAAACTCTAGTGAGAATAAGATATTTAAAGTGTTTATGATTTCTAATGCCATTGAATATTTAATTGAAATTCCATTACAATTAATGATTCGCCAATTAGGTATAGACCACTTTCTAATTAATATTTTTAGTAGATTATATTGTATAAGTATATTTGTTATATTTTCTATTTTTACTATTTACACACTATATATTAGTTTAAAATCTGAAAAGAAAGATCAAAGTTATAAAATAATTAAAATAGTCTTTTTTGTATATATTTTAATTAATATTATTGTAATGTCATTTTTACCTTTATTAAAATTCTATGATGGTACTAAAATGTATGCACATGGTATGATAGTTGATTATTTGAAAGTTCAACTTGGTTTATATTTATTAATATGGTTTGGTATAGTTATATTTAATATTAAGAGAATTAAAGAGAAGAAGTATTTACCTATTATTATAATTATAGTATTGATAATAGCTAATGTTCTATTACAAACATATGATCCTAGTATCTTGATTGCAACAGTTGTAGCTACATTTATTTGCTATACCATGTATTTCACGATTGAAAACCCAGATTTAAAAATGCTTAAACAATTGGAAATAGAGCGTGATAGAGCTGATAAAGCTAATCAAGCTAAGAGTGATTTCTTATCATCAATGTCTCATGAGATAAGAACACCTTTAAATGCTATTACAGGTTTTTCTGAAATGATCATGTCATCTGAAACACTTGAAGAAGCACAAGAAAATGCCAAAGATATTATAAGTGCATCAGGAACATTACTTGAAACTGTAAATGGTATACTTGATATATCTAAGATTGAATCAGGTAAGATTGAGCTTGTTGAAGGTGATTATAACCCATATAAGATGATTGATGAAACAGTTAAACTTGCACGTGGTAGATTAGGTGATAAACCACTTGATTTCCAAGTAAATATAGCACAAGACATACCTAAAGTATTATATGGTGATAAATTTAATATTAAGAAGATATTAATTAATTTCTTAACTAATGCTATTAAATATACAGATGAAGGTTTTGTTAGATTTGATGTTCAATGTGTTAAGATGAATGGTATGGTAAGACTTATATTTATTGTATCTGACTCAGGACGTGGTATTAAGAAAGAAGATATATCTAAATTATTTACTAAGTTCCAAAGATTAGATGAAGAAAAGAACCAAACTATTGAAGGTACTGGATTAGGTTTAGCTATTACTAAACAATTAATTGAAATGATGAAAGGTACAGTTGTAGTTGATTCAGTATATGGTGAAGGATCTAAATTTACATTTGCACTTGATCAAAAGATAAGTGATGCGACACTTGATGAAACTACTCAACAAATGGATGTGGTAGTAGATTTAAGTGATAAAAAGATACTTGTTGTTGATGATAATAAGTTAAATCTTAAAGTTGCTGATAAATTATTAAAACTATATAATGTATCTGTTACATTATCTAATTCTGGTGAAGACTGTATAAGTTTAATTAATGATGGAAATAAATTTGATTTAATTATGTTAGATGATATGATGCCAAAGATGAGTGGTACTGAAACATTAAAACACTTAAAAGATATTTATGAATTCAATACACCAGTTGTTGCCTTAACAGCTAATGCTATAAATGGTATGAAAGAAAAATATTTGGAAGCTGGTTTTGATGGTTATTTAGCTAAGCCAATAGTTAAAGATGAATTATATAGAACATTGGTTAGATTCTTAAATCCTGTTTCATCATATGAAGCAGATAAAGACTCTAAGGTTATTCCTACTGAAGAAGTTAAAGAGGAAGTTAAGGAAGTACCTATTGAGGTAAAAGAAGAATTCACTGAAGTACCTAAAGTAGATCCTCAAAATGATATTGTACCTAGAATATCTAAAGTAGGTGATATTCCTAAATATGTACCTGATAATATTGAAATTGTGGTAAAACCTGGTGATAAACAAATTAAAGAGGAAACTACAGAAGAAATCAAAGAAGAACCTAAAAATGATAATTCAGATACAGTTATATTAATTGTTGATGATAATAATTTAAATATTAAGGTAGAAACTAAATTGATTACATCTTTAGGTTATAAAGTAGAATCTGCTAATTCAGGTATTGAAGCTATTAATAAAGTTAAGAGCAAACAGTATAATTTAATATTCATGGATATCATGATGCCTATGATGGATGGTGTTAAAACACTCCATGAATTACAAAAATTACAAGGTTTTGATACTCCAGTTGTAGCTTTAACTGCAGATGCAGTTTTAGGTGCAAAAGAGAAGTATTTAGCTGAAGGATTTAACTTATATGTTACTAAGCCAGCTAATAAAGAAGACTTCGATAAAATAATTAAAGGTTTTATTAAGTAAAACATATTAAAGTCAACGGTAAAACGTTGATTTTTTTATTATTATTTGGTATATTATTATCGGTTTCGAATGAAACTAATAGGCACACATATTTAGAGGGCATGCCTAGTGGCCATATTAGGTTGGTGAATGTCTTGAATATGTGGATGAAAAAAACGAAAGGAAGTGTTATTATGGCTGTTGTTTCTATGAGTTATTTATTAGAAGCAGGTGTTCATTTTGGACATCAAACCAAAAGATGGAATCCTAAGATGAAGGAATACATCTTTAACGCAAGAGATGGTATTTATATCATTGATCTTGAAAAGACTGTTGTATGTTTAGAAAACGCATACACTAAAGTAAAAGAGATAGCTGAAAATGGAGGTTCATTCTTATTTGTTGGAACTAAGAAACAAGCTATTGAAGCATCTCAAGAAGAAGCTGTTAGATCAGAATCTTTCTATGTTACTTCTAGATGGTTAGGTGGAACATTAACTAACTTTAGAACTATTAGAAGAAGAGTTAGAAGAATGGAAGAAATCGAAAAAATGCAAGAAGATGGAACATTCGAAGCTTTACCTAAGAAAGAAGTAGAAAATATTAAAAAGGAATATGATAAGTTAAATAGAAATTTAGCTGGTATCAGAGGAATGGAAAAATTACCTAACGCTTTAATTATTGTTGATCCAACAAAAGAAATTAATGCAATAAGAGAAGCTAGAAAATTAAATATTCCAGTATTTGGTCTTGTTGATACAAACTGTGATCCAGATGCAGTTGATTATGTTATTCCTGGTAATGATGACGCTGTTAGATCAGTAAAAGTAGTATTAGGAGTATTAACTAACGCTATATGTGAAGCTAAGGGATTACCTTTAACTGACTATGTAACAGAAGATTCAAAAGAAAAGAAAGACTTCAAGACTGAAGCTACTAAAGAAACTAAGAAAGAAGAAAAAGTTGAAGAAGTAGTTGAAGAAGTTAAAGAAGAAAAGAAAGCTTCTAAGAAAGAAACTAAAAAAGAAGAAACTAAGACAGATTTATCAGATAAGACTGTAGCTGAATTAAGAGCTATGGCTAAAGACGCTGGTGTTAAAGGTTTCTCTACAATGAAAAAAGATGAATTAATTGAAGTATTAAATAAATAATAAAAAGGAGTATAAATATGATAAGTGCAAAAGAAGTAAATGAATTAAGAAATAAAACTGGTGCTGGAATGATGGATTGCAAGAAAGCACTAACAGAATGCAATGGGGATATTGAAAAAGCAATCGATTGGTTAAGAGAAAAGGGTATCTCAAAAGCTGCTAAGAAAGCAGATAGAATTGCTGCTGAAGGTTTAGCAAATATTTATACTGAAGGTAATAAGGCTGCTATAGTTGAAGTTAACTGTGAAACAGACTTTGTTACAAAAAATCAAGATTTTATTGATTTAGTTGATACAATTGGAAAGGCTGTACTTGCAGCTGATAAGATTGAATCAGTTGATGATGTATTAGCATTAACAGTTGATGGACAAACTATTAATGAAATCATTACTGCTAAGACTGCTACAATTGGAGAAAAATTATCTTTAAGAAGAGCAGAGCTAGTTGTTAAAGAAGATTCTCAAAACTTTGGTGCATACTTACACATGGGTGGTAAGATTGCTTCATTAGTTGTAACTGAAGGAGCAAATGAAGAAGTAGCTAAAGATTGTGCTATGCAAGCTGCAGCCATGAGACCATCTTATTTAAAAGCTGAAGATGTACCTGCTGATGTTTTAGAAAGAGAAAAAGAAGTATTAAAAGCTCAAGCTATGGAAGAAGGGAAACCTGAAGATATAGCTGAAAAGATGGTAGTAGGTAGAATTTCTAAATACTACAAAGAAAATTGTTTAGAAGATCAAGAATTCGTTAAGGATTCATCAGTGGATATCAAAACATACGTTAAGAATAACGGTGGATCATTATTAAAGATGATTAGATATGAAGTTGGTGAAGGTATGGAACATAGATCTGAAAACTTCGCTGAAGAAGTAGCAAAACAAATTAACGGTTAATAAATAATAAAGTACTCTTATTGAGTACTTTTTATTTGCGTTTTAAAGGATATATTAGACTATTATTCATATAATATGATTATTTATATTAAATTGATTATAATGCACTAAAAAAGAACTCTAAATGAGTTCTTTTATTATTAGCAATTATTCTTAATAACAGTTGATTGATTTGCTGCATTATATCCTTTACTTGTTGCAGTAAATGATGCATTAAATTGTCCATCAGAATTAATTGTTTGTTCAATTTTTGTTGCACAATCTCCATCACAATTATTAATTGTTAGAGAAGTAGAGAAACTATTCTTTAAATTGTCTCCAGCAGCAGATTTTATTTCAACTCCAGATAAATACATTAAGTCTTTATTTTGTGACATTAAATTAATTATTTCTGTTTTATTAATACAAGCAGGTAGTGTTAATTTAATTGATTTATCTTCTTGTGGAGAAGGAGTAGAACCTCCTGAAATACTAATTGTTGTTGGATTAGATTGATTTGCTTTGAATATTGAATATGATGATTTAACTGAGAATGATGTACCACTTGATACTGAACCAGTATAAGTGAATTTATTATCAGTTACAAATCCTAAACTTCTTGATCCAGAAGCATCATTTATAAATACTTCATATCCAAAGTTACCAATACTTGAGTTATTATAATTAATTCTGTTTTGAATCATTTCATCAGCCCAATAATTATAAATCTTAGAGTCTGTGAAATATTTCTTAATTGCTTCTGTATTAACTGCATCAGGTGTTGCTACAGCATCCCATGATAAGTTGACTTGATTTCCATTAATTGCATAATGTAAGTTCTTTGGTGACTCTAATTTTGAGAATCTTTCTGATTTTTCAGTAGGAACTGAATTCTTATTAAATATTTCTTTAGATCTTAATTCTTTTGGAGTATACTCAGATGCTAATTGTAATGGATCAGTTTCCAATTCGATATCAGCATAAGTTATTCCAGATGGTTTTCTAAAGTGTGCATTTTTATCTAATACATATTTTGTTAATAATTGCATTATAGCTTTTCTTGATTTAGAACCTTCTGTTTGAGTTAAGTAATGCTCTTTAGATAATGTTGGATATGAATACCATAATGATATTGCCATATCTTGTGTATAAGCTATTTGCCATACATCACCATCGATTGAACCTTTAATTCCTAATCTCTTAAGTGTGTTACTGTCTACTGTAGAAGTACCAGTCTTAGATGCTATCTCAGAACCAGATGCTTTAGATACAGATACTGTACCACTTGTAACAGCATATTCTAATATATCAGTAATAATATAAGCAGTTTCTTCAGACATTGCTTGAGTTTTCTTTGGATAAACTATGTATTCATCACCAGTTTCATTAAATTTAACTTTAGTAAATGAATATGGTTCAATATAAGTTCCACCTCTTGCAAATGCAGCATATGCAGCAGCAGCTTCAAGTGGAGTAACACCTGTAAATCCTCCGATTGAACATGTTTCAAGGATTGTATCTCCAGATGTTTCAAGTTTCCAACCTAAATCAGTTGCCATCTTTAATTTTTGTTCATTTGTAGTTTGTTTAAATGTAAGTAGAGCAGGGATATTTCTTGATCTAGCTAGAGCTTTCTTTGCAGTAGTTACACCATCGTATTTATTATCCCAGTTTTTAAATTTACCACCTGATGAATATTCATAAGGTCTGTCGATTACAGTATTACCAGAACCCCATCCTAAGTATTCAATAGCAGGTCCATAGTCAACTACAGGCTTTGCAGTAGAACCTGGATGACGTCTACCATCAGTAGCATAGTTGAATGATCTTTCAGATTTCTTGTTTCTACCTGAACCAATAGCCATAATAGAACCATCACTAACAGATACAACAGCTATACCATTATCAGAGTATTCATTTTTATATTTATAGTCAGATTTTAATTCTTTAAATTGACCATTTTGTATCATATTTACATATTTTTGTTTTTCTGTATCCATTGTAGTATATATTTCCATAGATACTTGATATGGATCATATCCAGTTCTTGTTAATACTTCTTCTACAACTGTATCTATAAATCTTACGTTTTCATTTAATTCTGAATTATAACCAGCTAGTAATGATTTAATTGGTACTGACTTTGCAGCATCTCTTTCTTCAGCAGTTATGTATCCATGTCTTTCCATTAAGTTTAATACTGTATTACGTCTCTTTTCAGCAGCAACTGGATGGTTGTATGGATTATATGAATATGGTAATTGGAATAAACCAGCTATCATGGCAGCTTCTGATAAGTTAAGATCAGATACATCTTTACCATAGTATGCACGAGATGCTTGTTGAACACCATATGCAGCTCCTAGGTATGCGTTATTAACGTAGAATTCCATGATTTGTTCTTTGGTATATTTCTTTTCATATACAAATACAGCTAAATAGATATCTTGGAACTTTCTAATAATACCTTTAATACCATGTGATTGACTACTTGTTGCAGAGTTCTTTGATAATTGCATGGTTAGTGTAGAACCACCACCAGCATCAGATCTACCTAATACTTGTCCAACACCAGCTTTAAAGAATCTCGCCATATCTAATCCATTATGTTGGAAGAATCTTGAGTCCTCTGTAGCTACTATTGCATCTACAAGTACTTGAGGTAAGTCATCATAAGTAACTTTTTCTCTGTTTTCTGTACCAATTCTTGCAAACTCAACTCCATTTTTATCATATAGTACTGTTGAGTTCTCTTTATATAATCTATCTTTATCAATATTTGGAGCAGTTACTACAACATATATAATAAGTGCAATAAATGCTATGAATGAGAATATTAAGAATAACATTAATACAATTAATATTTTATCTCTTAATGTTCCATATTTTAATCTCTTATTAAATTTCTTCATGTCGAATTTTAACACCCTTCCTCGATTCTTAAAAAATATACCAATCTTATTCCATTGACCTTTATAAGATAGTAGTTCTAGATCATCTCTATCTATATCTGCATCAATATCATTTAAGTCATTAATTGGTTTACCTTTAGCTAATCTTCTTTGTTTCTTTTTCTCTTCATCTTTTCTGTCTATTTCTTTAAGTGCTTCCCATAACCATTTAAAGAACTTACCAATAGAAGTGAAGATAAATACTAAGAATATCCATATCTTAGCTAATACTATTTTAATATATTTTAATATTACTTTAAAAGTGTTTGATTCCTTTTTTACTTGTTCATTTTTAGTTTTTACGGTTTTTGTTTCTTGTTTTACTTCTTCTACTTTTTTTGCTTTCTCTTTAGGAGTAGTAGTCTTTTTTACAGTACTCTTTTTAGTTGTTGTAGTCTTTTTACTAGTTGTTTTCTTGGCTGTTTCTTTTTTTGTTGTAGTTTTCTTTGTTGCTGTTTTTGTAGTTTTCTTTGTTGTACTTTTCTTTGGTGTTTCTTGTTTTACTTCTTCTTTTTTCTTTTTTTCTTCATACTTTTTAATGTCTTCAGGTTTTATTGCAGCCATTCTAATTGTTTCTTCAAGAAGTTTTTTACTAGGTTTACTTACTTTAGTATTTTTCTTCTTAACAGTTTTACTAGTTGTTTTCTTTTTCCTTTCAGCCATATTAATCACCTTTAAAATATATTTTATCTATAACCTTTATATAATCTAATCTAGGTCTAATCTTTTTATCTATAACATATCCTTTTTCTTGTATATATGAATAAGGAATAGATTTTCTATCATTATTATTTATAAATTCTATTATATCATACCCATCTAAATAATATACGATACCATTCATTGAAATAATTAAGAATGAAATGCCTCCATGGGCTATAACTTTCTTTATATGTTCATATTGATGATCATGTAAGTTAGATAAAGGAAATGATGTTTTATTTTGAGTTTCTTTAGCGTCAAAATCAATATATTTACCTTTATATATACCATTGTAGTCTAGAGTAGAAGGTTCTTTAAAATAAGCCTTTGTAATAACTCTTCCATGACTATCAAATGATGCATCAACAATTGTTATAGGTGTTGGTTTTTTATAAATTACAGCAATATCTTCTTCTAGATAATATAAATTAGATTGATTGATTAATTCTTCTAATCCCATACCACGATTAGAATGAGTGACTATTTTCTTATATTCTTTTTTTATATTACCTGGATAATTCATAAAAACACCTATATATAATTATATAATAAGTGTTTGTAATAATAAATAAAAAATAGTATAATTTATATAACAAAAGAGGGATTTTTATGAAAATTGAAACGAGTAATTTAGAGGTTATTGCAGTTAGAACTAGTCAATATCCTACAGATAATAGAAATGAGTTTTTATTATGTGGTAGATCTAATGTAGGAAAAAGTTCTTTTATTAATACATTATTACAAAGAAAAAACTATGCCCATACATCTAGTAAGCCTGGTAAAACTCAAACATTAAACTTTTACCTTTGTAATGATTCTTTCTATTTAGTTGATGTTCCTGGATATGGATATGCATCAGTTTCTAAAGAACAACAAAGAAAATTTGGTTTAATGATTGAAGAATATATTAAATCAAGAGAGAATCTTAAAGCTGTATTCTTACTTGTTGATTTTAGACATAAACCTGATCAAAATGATGTATTAATGTATAATTATTTAAAATATTATGAAATACCAACTATAATAGTTGCAACAAAGTTTGATAAGGTTAAAGAAAAAGATAAAGTAAAAGCTGAAAAACAATTAATTGAAACATTAAATGTGCAAGAAAATGATAAAGTTGTATTATTCTCAAGTATAACTAAAAAGGGAAGAGAAGAAATATACAATATATTGTCAAGTTATAATGAATTAGAAGGTTAATAAACCTTCTTCTTTTTATTTATATTATAATTAATATAGGTGCCTAATAATTTGGAAAATAAATAAAAATAATATATAATATACATGTATTAAAAAAGGAGGGGATTATCGTGAAAACAGTATGTTTAATAGGTAGACCTAATACAGGTAAATCATCTTTATTTAATAGATTAATTAAACAAAGAAAAGCTATTATTTCAGATATGCCAGGTGTCACTCGTGATAGACTTTATGGACATGTAGAATATAACAATAAAGTATTCACTGTTATTGATACAGGTGGTATAGATTTAGAGAATGCAGATTTTAATGAAAATATTAAAATGCAAGCTGAAATAGGCATAGAAGAAGCAGATATTATTTTATTTGTTGTAGATGGAAGAGAAGATTTAACTTTAAATGATCAAGCTATTAATAGAATGTTAATGAAAGCTAATAAAAGAGTAATATTAGTTATTAATAAGATAGATGATCCAACTCTTGAAGATAATTCATTTAACTTCTATGAATTAGGTATAGAAGAAATGATTATTATATCTGTAGAAAATAAAAGAAATATTGATGGTTTATTGGATTTAATAACTAAAGATATGGAAGAATATACTACTCCTCCTAAATCTCATGAATGTAGATTCTCAATAATTGGTAGACCAAATGTAGGTAAATCCTCATTAGTTAATGCTATTTTAGGAGAAGAAAATAGACAAATAGTATCTGATGTAGCTGGTACTACAAGAGATTCAAATGATACTGAATTCATATATGATCATAAAAAATACATTGTAGTTGATACTGCAGGTATGAGAAAAAAAGGTAAGATATATGAAAATATTGAAAAGTATTCTTTATTAAGAAGTTTACAAGCAATAGAAGAATCTGACGTATGTGTTGTAGTAATATCAGCTGAAGAAGGTATAATTGAACATGATAAACATATAGTTGAATATGCACTTGAAGCACATAAAGCTATAGTATTAGTTGTTAATAAATGGGATGTAGTAGATAATAAAGATGAAGCTATTAAAGAATGGAATAAGAAAATAGCTAATGAATTCCAATTTATTCCATATATAGAAGTAGTTTATTTATCTGCTAAGACGAAGAGTAGAATTCATACTTTAATGCCAGCTGTTATTAAAGCATATGATTCATATACAAAAGAAATTGGGACATCAATCTTAAATGATGTAATAAGAGATGCTGTAGCATTACATGAAGCACCATCTTATAGAAATAGAAGATTAAAGATTTATTTTGTCAGACAAACTGATACATGCCCACCTAAATTTACATTTAATGTTAATGATAAAGGATTAGTTCATTTCTCTTACTATAGATACTTAGAAAATAAAATAAGAGAAAATATTGATTTAATTGGTACTCCAATAATCTTACAATTTAAGAATAAGAATGAAGATGATTATGATGAAGAAGAATAAGAATTTAATAATTATTATAAGTGTATTTGTAGGTACTTTATTAATTTTAGGTTCTATACTATTAATACATAACTATACTAATTCTAAAGCTAAAGAGATATATGATAGCTATGTAATAGTGAAAGATGTTAATAAAGATTCTATTGTTGTAGAGGATGCAAATACAAAAGATACTAAAACTTATATAACTGATGGAAGTAATTTCCATGAAGGAGATTTAGTAGAAATACAATCTGAAGGTAATAAGATTCAAGAATATAAGGTTATAGTGGATGGTTATGCTAAAATGACAACAAATCCTATAATTGTTATAGACCCTGAAGAAACAACTACAACCACTTCAGAACCTAATACAACTACTATAACAACTAACAATACAACTAGAACTACAACAAAGAATAATACTACTGTAAAATCTACAACTGTAGTTAAGACAACAACAAAAACTACAGTTAGTTCAAAAGATGAAACAGTTTTAAGATATGTAGAAGCAGAATACCAAACAACAAAGAATGGTGATAATTCAGTTACATTTAAAGAAAAAGCTAAAAAAGCTTTTATAACATTAGTTGATTTTATCTTCTATGATGGAGAAATTAAAGGTGTTAAGTTTAAAGAATTACAAGCTAAAACTAAAGCAAAAGTTATTTATTATACTTTATTAATTGATTCTGCTATAGATACTAAGTTCCCAGGTTATAAGGATACTATTTCAGATAAATATAAAGATATTAAAGCTAAATTAATTGCTGAATTCTTAGATATTAAATATGAAGTATGTCAAAAATCTACTGATGACTGTGCCCAAGCTAATGATGATTTTAAATTATTAAAAACATCATTAAAACTTACTTGGGATGTAGTAAAAGGAACATTTATATATGTTAAGAACTTAACTGTACCAAAGATCAAATCTTGGTATGAATCATTCAGAGGATAATATGGAATTACTTGGTCAAGAAGTAAATGTAATTATCCAAAAGAAAAGAATGAAGAATATCATCTTTAAGATAGATGATGATGGTAATGTATTAGTCACATGTCCTTATCTTACATTAGGATTTGAAATTAATATGCTATTAAAAAAGAATAAAAAAGCATTAGAAAAAATGTATCAAAAATATTTAAATAGTAAAGAGAAGAGTAGTAAAGTATTATATTTAGGTAAAGAATTAAATTATATTCAATATAATAAATGTTTTATTGATGGAGATACAATATATGCTCCTTCAATAGAAAAAGCTAATTTATATTTAGAAAAGATAAGTATAAATATATTTGAAGAAAGATTAAAATTATACATAGATGAATTTAATAATATACCTAAGTTTACATTTAAAGTAAGAAAGATGAAAACTAGATGGGGAGTAAATAACTTCTCATCTAAATCAATTACTTTAAATACATTATTAATTCATTATAGATATGAATGTATTGATTATGTTATAGTTCATGAGTTATCCCATTTCTATCATCATGATCATTCATCTAATTTTTGGAAAGAAGTAGAAAAACATTATCCAAATTATAAGGCTATTAGAAAAGAGTTAAGATATTAATGATTGAATCAGTAAATAATGAAAAAATAGTTAATTATTCTAAATTAAAACAAAAGAAGTATAGAGATGAAACTTCTCTTTTTATAGTTGAAGGAAAACATTTAGTTGAAGAAGCAGAGAAAAAAGGTTTAATAGTAGATAAATATATATTAGATGAAAATGTTTCTTTAAATGTTATGAAGAAATTATCTAATTTAGATAATGTTCCAACACATTTAGCTATATGTAAAAAAATGGAAGAACAACCTGTAAATGGTAATATATTAATTGTTGATGGTGTACAAGATCCAGGTAATTTAGGAACAATTATTAGATCTTGTGTAGCATTTAATATTGATACAATTATTTTATCTGATACTACTGTAGATATTTATAATGATAAAGTTATAAGAGCATCTGAGGGTATGATATTTAATATTAATATTATAAGAGGTAATTTAACTGAAATAATACCTACATTAAATGCAACTTTATATACGACTAATGTGGTTAATGGAGTTAATTTAGATGATGTAGAATTATCTAAACCTTATGCTATTGTAGTTGGTAATGAAGGTAAAGGGGTTTCAGATGAAGTTAATGCTTTAATAAATAATAGAGTATATATTCCTATGAATGATAAATGTGAATCATTAAATGTAGGAGTTGCAACATCGATTATATTATATGAATTTGGAAGGAAATAAATATGAATAAAAAAAGTATGACATTTTTAAAAGATACACCATTTTTTGATTCAGGGATATATGATAATAAAGTAGCTTTTGAGAATACAAAAAAAGCAATTGATAATTTAATTAAAAA
>JAFXXB010000015.1 GCA_017542465.1 Bacilli bacterium
GAAAGATTAGATATTACTATTAAAATAGTAAATGAGAATACCAGAGTATTTATATTTAAGCCTTATGGACAAGAATATGAGGATATTCTAAATACTGTTTTATAGGAGGGTTTATGAATCAAATTTATCAAAGAGTCTATGATGATTATTCTAAAATGTCTATTGAAGAATTAACTGAAAAAAAGGCTGAGTTTGAATCAGACTTAGAGTATTCATATGAAAAGTTAAATGATTCTAAAATAGATTATAATGATAGATCTGAATTAATCAATTCTGATATTCCTTATGATAAAATGAATATTGAAATTATTAATGCAGTATTGAAGAATGTATATGGAATAGAATCAACAGGGAGATTAAGATAATATAAAAGAGTAATGAATTATTTATCATTACTCTTTTTTTGTTCATCCAATACTCTTAAACCATATTCTATTATTTGATTAACTATGTAATTAAATGTTACTTCTTCCTTTTCAGCAAGCTCAGTTATTTTATCATAAGCTTTGCCTGAAAAACGTATAGTCCTAGTAATTGTGTCCTGGGACTTTTGTTTTTTCTTAATAATAAGTTGTTCCATAGTTAATCACCTTCTTACACAAGATTGTAGTTTAATTTTTATCACTTATAAGTACACCGGGTTGTGTACATTCTAGTGGACTTACTAACATTCCTAAAAAGTCTATTTTAAAAAATAGAAGGATTGTGTAGTATGTCAAATAATAATAGTTTAAGAGAAGCTAATAGAGCAAAAAACGATGAATTTTATACTCAATTAGACGATATTGAGAAGGAATTGTCACATTATAAAGAACACTTTAAAAACAAAGTAGTTTTTTGTAACTGTGATGATCCTTATGAATCAAATTTCTTTAAATATTTTGCATTGAATTTTAATCATTTAGGATTGAAGAAACTTATATGTACTTGTTATGCAGGTTCAACAATTGTTACTTCTCAATTATCTTTATTTGATGTTAAAGGTTTAAAAATAAAAGAAGGCTATGAGAAGTCACCATATAAAATTGAAATAACAGAAGTCGATGATGCAAATGGTGATGGTGCAATTGATATTTCTGATGTAGAATACTTACTCAAGAATAAAGAAAATACTTTAACTTTATTAAAGGGCGATGGGGATTTTAGATCTGATGAATGTATAGAATTACTAAAGGAATCAGATATAGTTGTTACTAATCCCCCTTTTAGCTTATTTAGGGAATATATTGCTCAATTGATGGAATATAATAAAAAATTTCTTATAATTGGAAATCAAAATGCTATGGGTTATAGGGAAATTTTTCCGTTGTTTAGGGATAATAAAATATGGCTTGGTGTAAGTATGAATGGAAGTAATAGGTATTTTAGAGTACCTGATAGTTATGAATTAACTGAAAGTACAGGTAAAATAGAAAATGGTTTGAAATATGCTTTTGTTAAGGGAGTAAGATGGTTCACAAATCTATCCAATAATATTAGAACTGAAAAGATCTTATTATATAAGCATTATAAGCCAGAGTTGTATAGAAAATATGAAAACTATGATGCAATCAATGTTGATAATGTTAATGATATTCCTTGTGATTATTTTGGAAATATTGGAGTTCCTATTACATTTTTTGGTAAGTATAATCCTAATCAATTTAAAGTAATAGGATTGGGAATTTCAAATTCCGGTTTAGAAATTGGTGTCAAACCGTATAAGCCAGAGCATAAAAAGTATAGAAAAGAAGTTCAAAAGCGTGGAGCTGTTGATGGTGATTTATATTTTTTAGATGAAAACGGTCACCCAGAAGTGCCTTTTACCAGAGTTATAATTCAAAGAATAGATGGAGATGATAAAAATGGAAATACAACTACATGAAATTAAAGTAAGAGATATCTATAATGGATATGTTGATAATCAGGAAGATGGTGTTGTAGCATTTGATGGAAAACTTGATGTAAGACCACCATTCCAAAGAGAATTTATCTACGATGATAAGAAAAGAAATGCTGTTATTGAAACAGTTAATAAAGGTTTTCCTTTAAATGTTATGTACTGGGGAAAAAATGGAGACAATTACGAATTAATAGATGGACAACAAAGAACAGTAAGTTTATTACAATATATTCATGGCGACTTTTCTGTCGATATGAAATATTTCCATTCGTTACCTTCTAATCTACAAGATAAGATATTAGATTATCCTTTAATGATTTATATATGTGAAGGTAATCCAGATGAAAAACTAGATTGGTTTAATGTTATTAACATAGCTGGAGAAAAATTAACTGATCAAGAATTATTAAATTCTCAATTTACTGGACCTTGGTTATATGATGCTAAAAAGCATTTCAGCAAGACTGGATGTCCTGCTTATCAAATAGCTGAAAAATATATTAATGGATCAACTATAAGACAAGAGTATCTTGAAACTGCACTTAAATGGATTTCAAGCAAGGAAAATACATCAATTAAAGAATATATGAGTAGACATCAACAAGATGCAGATGCAAATGAATTATGGACATACTTTCAATCAGTTATTAACTGGGTTCAAGTATTATTCCCAAAGTATAGAAAAGAGATGAAAGGTATAGATTGGGGAATTCTTTATAATAATTATAAAGATCAATCATATAATTCAGATACACTAGAAGAAAAAGTATCTTCATTATTAATTGATGATGACGTTACAAATAAAAAAGGTATTTATTTATATTTAATAACTGGGGATGAAAAGTATCTTAATATTAGAGCATTTACTGAATCACAAAAGAGTGCAGCTTATGAATCTCAAGAAGGAATATGTGCAATGTGTCATAAACAATTTGATATAACTGAAATGGAAGCAGATCATATTACTCCTTGGTCTCAAGGTGGAAAAACTGACATAGATAATTGCCAAATGCTATGTAGAGACTGTAATAGAAGAAAATCAGATAAATAGCTATCTGATTTTTTTATACAACAAAAAATAATAACCACCCCCTTTAGTTTATTGTTGACTAGATAGTATCATATAGTATACAATTAAGTCAAGGAGGATACAACATGGAGAATAAAAGTATTAAAGAAATAGAAAAAAGAAATGAATTATTAGGAGAGATTGAATGGAAATTAATAGAGGATTTCATTCAAACTAGAAAGAATCATGGTTTAAGTCAACAAAAGATGGCAGATCAATGTAACGCTATAAGGGAGACTATAGCTAGAATTGAAAATAGAACTATGAAGCCATCAATTACTACAATGATTGATATTCTTGAACCATTAGGGTTAACATTAAAAATAGAAAAAATAGATAAATAATGTAGTTGGGGTTTAATTTGGTTTTGGTTGATAAACTTATAATTGGTTAAATTTAAATGGGTTGGATTTGGAAGTTTGGGAACTATATTTTGTTTATATGTATATAAGTGTTATAATACATATGTTGAAAAAGGGATGATTTTATGTATTCATTATTGATTGATACACATGATAAAGATCTATTAATTTGTTTATATAAAGATGATGAAGTATTAGATAAAGAAGTTAATAGTACCATGAATCATGCATCTAAATGTATGCCTATTATTGATGATATCTTAAATAGAAATAATTTAGATGTTCATAAGTTAAATGAATTAATAGTTGTAATAGGGCCAGGATCATTTACGGGTGTAAGAATTGGTGCCACTATTGGTAAGATGCTAGCTTATACTTTAAATATTCCTATCAAGACAATTACATCATTAGATATGTATGCTATATCTAATGAATCAGATAATAATAAGCTTGTACTTATTAATGATTTAAAAGGTGCATATGGAGCTTATTACACATCTGATAATAAAATAATTGATGAATACTTTTATAAGTCGGAAGAGGCTTTAAATGAGTATATAAAAGATAAAGAACAATACCTAATCAATAATGAAATCAATCTTATTAAAGTTAAAGAATATGTTAATAAGACTGAAGCAATTAATCCACATAAAGTTAATCCAATATATATAAAAGAAATCGAGGCTAATAAAGATGGTAAGAGAAGCATTGAACCAAGATTTCAATAGAATAAATGAAATAGGATTGTTGATTAAGGATAACTTTTCAACAGTTTATAAAATAGATGAAGCAGTTAAGAATGATTACACTCATATATATGTATATGAGGAAGATAATAAAGTCTTAGGTTTTATACATATAGAAGATCACTTTGAAATCACTGATGTTATCAACATTGCAGTTGATAAAGATTCACAAGGTAAAGGTATAGGTAAGAAGTTATTACAATATGTAATAGATAATACTAAAGCAGAGAAGTTAATGCTTGAAGTAAAAGAGAATAATATACCTGCTATCAAATTATATGAATCTATGGGATTCAAGCAAATACATATGAGACCTAATTATTATGAAGGTAATATAAATGCTTTAATCATGGAAAGGAGTATCTAAATGAAGGATGTATATATTTTAGGTATTGAATCTTCATGTGATGAAACTAGTATGTCCATTATTAAAAATGGATGTGAAGAAATAGCTACAACTGTATTAACTCAAATGGATACTCATGCTGAATATGGTGGAGTAGTTCCTGAGATTGCATCTCGTATGCATACAGAGAATATTACAATAGTATTAGAAGATTTACTAAAGAAATCTAACATGACAGTTGATCAAGTTGATGCTATAGCAGTCACATATGCGCCTGGTTTATTAGGTTCACTTCTAGTTGGTGTAGAAGCCGCTAAAGTATTATCGTTAGTTTATAATAAACCACTTATAGCTACACATCATATAGCAGGTCATATATATGCTAATAACTTAGTAAAACCAATTGAGTTTCCTTCATTAGCATTAGTTGTATCTGGAGGACATACTGAACTTGTATTAATGGAAGCTGATTATAAATTTAAGGTATTAGGTGCAACAAAAGATGATGCTATAGGTGAAGTATATGATAAAGTTGCAAGAGTATTAGATCTACCTTATCCAGGTGGACCTAATGTTGAAAAATATGCTAGAGAAGGTAAACATACATATGATTTACCAATACCAATGAATAACAAAGATTTAGAATTCTCTTACTCTGGTTTAAAGTCAGCAGTTATTAATATTAAACATAATGCTGAACAAAGAGGAGAAGAAATAAATAAATATGATTTAGCTAGATCATTTCAAGATGTCGCTATAGATGAATTAATTAGAAAGACTAAACAAGCACTAGATGAACATAAAGAAGTTAAAGGTGTAATAGTAGCTGGTGGTGTCTCAGCTAATTCATATCTTAGAGATGAAATGAAAAAACTATGTGATGAAGAACATATAGATTTATGTATTCCACCTATGAAGTATTGTACTGATAATGCTGCTATGATTGCATGTGCTGCATATCCTAAATACTTAAAGGGAGAATTTGCTGATTTGTCATTAGATGCAAAGAGTTCATTAGAATTATACTAAGAACTCTTTTTATTTGTTATAATTTAATTAGGTGATTATATGAATATTGATTATATAAAAGATAATTATTGGTTTATTGCTAGAGCAACTGCAATTATTCTTAATAAGGATAAAACTAAAGTATTATTATTTAAAGTGGAAGATGGAAGAGATTATTTTCTACTTCCTGGTGGAAGAATCGAATTAAATGAAGATAGTAAAAGTGCTATAGCAAGAGAAATATTTGAAGAAACAGGATATCAATTAGAATTCAATATTAATTCAATACATGAATCATTTGCAACAAAAGATGGTAAGAAGATAACGCAATATAACTTCTGTTACAATGCCACATTCAATGATGAAATAACTGAAGAAAAATTCAATTGTAAGGATTCAGAAGGGCAAGTATTTTATTGGATTAATATAAGTGAATTAGATAACTATAAAGTATATCCTGAATCTATTAAGGAATTAATTAATAATACTGAATTAAAACATATTATTGATAGAGTTGAAGAATAGTTGTAAAAACTATTCTTTTTTATTTTTGTGTACTAATTTTTAAAAATCTAAAAACTATAATGAAAATAGAAAGGAGTATTATATGGAAACTAAAATTTGTAAACATTGCAAAGAACAAATTGCTAAAGACGCTAAAAGATGTCCAAAGTGTGGAGGTAAACAAGGTTTATCTGGATGTATTATTGCGTTATTAATTGTTGTAGGAATTGTTATTCTTTTAGGAGGATGTACTGTTGCTTGCACTGGATCATTAATCAGTGGTGTTGATAAAGCAGTTAAAGAAGTAAATGATTCATATAAAGATAAGAATGGTAAAACAACTTTTAAAGTAGGTGAAACATTTGAAAATAGTTATGAAAAAATTACTTTATTAGAAGTTGATACAAATTTCAAAGGTTATTCAGAATACAATAAACCTGCTTCAGGTAAGAAGTATGTTATGGCTAAATTTGAAGTTGAAGCAACTAAGCAAGATAACGATGAATTATATGTAAGTGCACTTTCATTTAATGCATTTGCTGATGGTGTATCAGTTGAACAAGAGTATTATATGAGCGATAAATATAATGATATATCAGCAACTTTAACATATGGAAAAAAGTCTGTTGGATATATATTCTATGAAGTTCCAACAAATACACAAAAAATTACAATTGATTATAATGCAGATTTCTGGACTGATGGAACAAAGATTGAATTTGTAGTTCAAGAATAATACTTAACACTTAAGAATAGTTGTAAATCAACTATTCTTTTATTTTTATGACATTATTTTAATGTTATAATTAATATAATAGGGAAGTGGTTAATGTGGTAACAAGAACTGAAGTTGAACAATTAAATAAATACTTCAATCTAGTTAATTATATGTCTGTAGGACAATTATATTTACTAGATAATCCTTTATTAAAAAGACCATTAGAATTAAAAGATGTTAAGCCAAGACTAGTAGGTCACTGGGGAACAGTACCTGGTCAAAACTTTATTCTTATGCATTGTAATAGAGTTATATCTAAATATGATTTAGATATGATGTATATAATTGGACCTGGTCATGGTGGAGAAGCAGAAGTAACAAATGCATATATAGATGGTACATATCAAGAAGTATATGATGGTTTTGAACAAAATGAAGAAGGATTAAAACATCTATTTAAACAATTCTCATTCCCTGGAGGAGTATCATCACATGTATCTCCTGAATGTCCTGGATCAATACATGAAGGTGGAGAATTAGGTTATTCACTAGTTCATTCATTTGGTGCAGTATTAGATAACCCTAATCTAATTTGTACATGTGTTGTAGGTGATGGTGAAGCTGAAACTGGACCACTTGCAACAGGATGGAATATAGGTAAATTTATTAATCCTGTAACAGATGGCGTAGTACTTCCTATATTACATTTAAATGGATTTAAAATATCTAATCCTACTGTATTAGGTAGAATGAGTGATAAAGACTTAGAAGACTTCTTCAAAGGTCATGGGTGGATTCCATACTTTGTTGAAGGTGATGATATAAATAAGATGAATGAAGATATGGCTAATATCATGGATAAAGTCATAACTGAAATAAAAGTATTAAAGAATAAGGCTATTGAAACAAATGAATTAACTAATTATAAATGGCCTATGATTATATTAAGAACACCTAAAGGATGGACTGGACCTAAGAATGCTGAAGGATCATTTAAAGCTCATCAAATACCTTTAGCGGTAGATAAAGATAATATAGATAATTTAAGTGTATTAGAATCATGGATGAAATCATATCATCCTGAAGAACTATTTAATGACGATGGTTCTATAAAAGAAGATATAATTACATTTATTCCTAAAGGTAATAGAAGAATGAGTGCAAGACCTGAAGCAAATGGTGGAAAGATCTTAAAAGAATTAATATTACCTGATATAAAAGATTATATGATTGAAGATAATCATGGTAAAGTTGAAGCATCAGATATGATGGAATTAGGTAAATACTTAAGAGATGTTATTAAGTTAAATGAATTTAATCGTAACTTTAGAATTTTTGGACCTGATGAAGCTTTATCTAATAGATTAAATCATGTATTTGAAGTAACTGATAGACAATGGTTATCTACAATAAATAAAGATACTGATGAACATTTAAATACATATGGTAGGGTATTAGATGCATATCTATCTGAACACTTCGGAGAAGGTGCATTAGAATCATATCTATTAACTGGTAGACATGGTATATTTGTTTCTTATGAAGCTTTTGCTAGAGTAATAGATTCAATGGTATCTCAATTTGGTAAATGGTTAAAGATGTGTAATGATTTAGAGTGGAGAGAACCAATAAGTGCATTAAATATCATTTTAACATCACATTGTTGGCAACAAGATCATAATGGATATACACATCAAGAACCTGGATTTATTAATCATGTATTAAATAGAAAAAGAGATATGGTAGATGTATATCTTCCATATGATGCAAATTCATTAATATATATAATGAATAAATGCTTACAAGATAAGAATAAGATAAATACTATAATTGCATCTAAACATCCAAGATTACAATGGTTAAACTATGATGAAACAATCAATCATTGTCAAAATGGATTAGGTATATTTGAATTTGCAAGTGATGATAATCCTGATGTTGTATTAGGATGTGCTGGTGATACACCTACACTTGAAGTCTTAGCTGCATCTAAGATGTTAAGAGATGCTGGAGTAAAGGTTAGAGTAGTTAATGTAGTAGATTTACTTAAGTTAGAGAATATGTCTGAAGATGGTTATAATGATTTATTTACTACTGATAAACCTGTAGTGTTTAGTTTCCATGGATATCCAAATGTAATTGAGGAATTAATATATACTAGATCACATAGATTTGATATTATTCATGGATATGAAGAAGAAGGAACTATTACAACTCCATTTGATATGAGAGTATTAAATAAGATAGATAGATTTAATATTGTTCTAGATGCATTAAGACTAATCGATAATTATAATGAGAATACATTAAGATTAAGAGATTATTGTGAAGATGCATTGATAAGACATAGAGAGAAAATCTTATTTGATGGTCAAGAATTAGATGAAGTATTAGATTTTAAGTTTAATTAGAATAAAAAAGGAAGATATTAATTATCTTCCTTTTGCTTGTTCAATTTCTTCAATTGGCGCTTGTTCAGATGTATCTTGTTCTTGTAATAATCCAGCATTAACAACTTTATAAACGCTATCTAGAATATTTCCATCTTTTTCTATTTGAATCCAATATGTATTTTCGTTTTCATTTTCGTCACTCATATGTTTTGCAACATTGTAGAAATAGTTAGGATCTCCTTTTTGTCCAACATTTCTCCATTTTAACCAATAAACTCCATCTTTATCGTCAATTATAGCATCTGGAGTATTACCTGTTGCATCTGCTGTTTTGACAACTATTTGATCAACAGCTCCAACACCATTGTTATATGCTTGAATAGCTAAAGGTACATTTCCCCTAAAGTGTTTATTACAATATTGTAATATGATACAAACAATTGATAAACTTGTTTCAGGATTTCCTAATTCTTCTTTTGAAACAGTTTGATCTACTGCGTTAGGCTTACCAGCATTTGATCTATCAGCAGTAATTTTTTCATAATTATCTGGATTATTAGTTAATACTATATATTCAGTTTGTTTTGTTTCATTATTAAATGCACTTATTATTTGATCTTCCCATGAATCAAATACTACATGACCTATATTTGCTTTATCAGTTGGTCCACCATATTCTTGTGATATTACATCATATAATAGATCGTATGATACTCCCCATCTATTAGCTCTTTGTTCAATCATATCAACATATGGTTGATTTCTTTTTTCAATTCCAGGGTCATATAAACTATTATTATCTAATTCAACTCTAAGTGCGTTAGGATTATCTATTTCTACAGTTGTACCGTCTTCAAAATTTACTGTTCCATAGTTATCTATCATTTCTTCAGTGATAACTGGTAATGTACTTGTATATTCTTCAATATTGCTTTCAGTTAATTGAGAATCTATTTCAGGATCATATTGTTTATTAGATGTTTTATGTATTAAAGCAGCAGCTCCGATACCAATGAATGCAACTGCAACTGTAACTGCAGCTCCAGTTTTAATTGCTTTAACTCTTTCTCTATGAGCTTTATTAACATCTTTTGCTCTTTTTAATACATCAACATAATTTATCATTTCGATATTATAATTAAGCCCATCTCCAAGAATTCTTAATTCAGCCTTTTTAGTTCTTGGTGTTTTTCTAAATCTAATATCACAATCTCTTTTTGATATTCTATTTATTAATCTAAGAGTTTCATTTTCACTTAATTCTTCTTTATGATTTTTGCCTTTTTGAAAAATGCCTACTATTTTTCCGTCAGCATTAAGTCTCATTGTTATTTTATTCATAGTCCCATTGCTTCCTTTACTGTGTTTAATTCTTTGTCACTTACAGGAGTGAATTTTACTTCATCATCTTCTATTTCATATTCACTTATATATGTATTTTCATCATCTTCATAAGCAATATAATTCTTCCCATTTAAATTAATTGAATCAACGAATTTATAATTCTTATCATCGATTCTTATATCAAATATTTTCATCCTACCATCTCTATTCTATGCACATTATAGCAAATAATATTCACTCACGCAAATTAGATATGGTATAATTTGTATAGGTGATGACAATGTGTGGAATAGCAGGAAGTATAGATAAACACGACAATAAAAAAGACATTATAAAAGACATGTGTGATAGAATAGCTCACCGCGGACCTGATGGAAAAGGTTACTATGTAGATGACTATATTGCACTTGGACATAGAAGATTATCTATCATAGATTTAAAGGGTGGAGCACAACCAATGTACTCTAATGATGATAGATATGTAATAGTCTTTAATGGTGAAATATATAACTATAAAGATTTAAAGAAGGAATTAAAATATAAATTTAATACTACATGTGATACAGAAGTATTAATAGCTGCATATATTAAATGGGGAAAAGATATGTTAACTCATTTAAGAGGTATGTTTGCTTTTGCTATATATGATAAGAAAGAAAAAGAATTATTCTGTGCAAGAGATCACTTTGGTATTAAACCTTTCTATTATTATAATGATAATAATTGTTTTATATTTGCATCAGAAATAAAAGCTTTCTTAGATCATCCAGATTTTATTAAAGAGTTCAATGAGGATATCTTACCTAATTATTTAAGATTCTCATTTACTCCTACTGAAGAAACATTCTTTAAAGGAGTATATAGATTAGATGCAGGTTGTTATTTAACTTATAAGAATAATAAATTAACAATAAAAAGATATTATAGACCAACATTTAAACCAACTGAAAATGGATATGAAAATGCTGTTAAAGAAGTAGCTAAAACTATGGAAGAATCAGTTAAATATCATATGATAGCAGATGTAGAAGTAGGATCATTCTTATCATCTGGTGTTGATTCATCATATTTAGTTTCTTTAGCTAAACCTAATAAAACATATACAGCTTCATATGCTATAAAGAAGTATGATGAAACTAGTTATACTGAAGAATTAGCAAAGGAATTAGGAATAACTAATAAAAAGAGAATGATAGAAAAAGATGAATATATGAAATCAATTAAAAAAATCATGTATCATATGGATGAACCTTCAAGTGATCCAGCTATTGAATCTTTATACTTTGTAGCTAATTTAGCTTCTAAAGATGTTAAAGTAGTATTATCAGGTGAAGGTGCAGATGAATTCTTTGGTGGATATAATACATATAAGACTGCCTTACCAAGTGCATATAAGAAGATACCATTCTTCTTAAGAAGGGGTGCTGCTTTAGTTGGTAGTTTATTCCCTGAGATGAGAGGTATTAACTATATAGTAAGATATGGAACTAAACTAGAAGATAGATATGTTGGAGTTAATCCTATCTGGGAAGAAAGAGAAGTTAAAAAGATCTTAAAGAAGAAACAAAAGATAGCTAATAAGGATATAACTAAACCTATATTTGATATATATAAAGATCAAAATGAATTAAATAAGATGCAAGGTGTTGACCTTTATTTCTGGTTTATGAAAGATATACTTCAAAAAGGTGATAGAATGACCATGGCTAACTCAATAGAAGGAAGAGTTCCTTTTACTGATATTGAAGTATTTAATGTTGCATCCAAATTACCAATGAATTATAAAGTATCAAAGACTAATACAAAGCTAGCTATGAGAGATGCATCCAAGAGTGTAATACCTACAGGCGTATCAGACAAGAAGAAGTTAGGATTCCCTGTTCCAATTAGAGATTGGATAAGAGATGAAGATGTTTATACTAAAATAGAAAAAGCATTTGATACTGATATAGCTAAAACTTATTTTAATACAGATAAACTTAAGAAAATGTTAAATGATCATATTAATAAGAAACATGATAACTATAGAAAAGTATGGAGTATTTATTGTTTCATTCAATGGTATGATGTGTTCTTTAATAAGAATGGAGAGTATTAATCCATTCTTTTAATTTACAATTAATAATATTGTTTTTTTGATAGATATCGTAAATTAATGATATAATTTAATTGTTTGAAGGAGCTGTGATATAAATGGCACAGGTAACAAGTTTAGAAAAAGTATTAAAAAAGAGAAAACTAGCTCCATCTAAGTTTAGTGATATTATTAAAAAGATAATTCATCCAATGTTATTAGGGTTATCAAAATCTAAGATAGGTTATGAGATAGTTAATTGCTCAGAAAATAAAATTGATTTCAATACTGGAAGACCAATATTATTTGCAGTTAATCATGGAACTTCTTTTGATATTCCAATTGCATTGAATATAATTAAAGCACATACATATTTATTGGCTGGTAAGCAACCTTTGGAAAAAATGGATGAAACATTCTTTAATTTAAATGGAACTATATATGTTGATAGAAAGAATAAAGAAGATATGGGATTATCTAAAGAAGCAATGATTGAATATTTAAATAGTGGACAAAATATCTTATTCTTTCCTGAAGGAACGTGGAATATGACAGACTCAAATCCAATGTTAGAGATGAAATGGGGAATTATAGATGTTGCTCAAAGAGCTAATGCATTGATAGTTCCAATTGCATTGGATTATGATTATGATAATAGAATATGTAGATATAGTATTGGAAAGAGTATAGATGTTAATAATATTTCTTTAAGTAATGGTATAGAAATTGTTAGAAATGAATTAGCAACTTTAAAATGGAAATTGTTTGAATTAAAGGAAAGATTAGTCAGAGAAAATGTGGATTTAGAATCAGAAAGAAGTAAGATTTTTCATTCTGTAGAAGAGTATCCCAAATTAGACTATGACTATGAACAATCGGTTGTATATCATTCAGTTCCAACACCTGATGATGTATTTAGACCTAATAGAAGAAAATAAATAAAAGGAATAATAACTATTATTCCTTTTTATTATTATTTGTATTATAATGTATTAGGGTGATAATAAGATGAATGGTTTATCAAATCTATACATTCCTATATGTGGATTATTTATTGCTGCATTAAATTTTATTTGTTTTTTTTCAAAAGCAAGAATGAAAAACAAAGAGACAGCTGTATTTTCGCGTATAATCATCTATAGTCTTGTCGACTGTATAGCAATGGTATTAATATTTGTTTTTGCTATATGGAAAAGCGATGCGATTGATATAATGAAATTCTTAAATAAGGTAGACTATTCAATGTATATATTATGGTCTAGTAATTTCTTTTTATATATATATTACGTAACATCTAAAGAGAGTGATGGAAAAGCTAAATTATATGGTGTATTTTTTAACATAACCACTGCATTAGATTTAATTGCTATTTTATTGGTAATTATTTTTAAGGTAGATGTTCATATTGATGGTTCTGCGATGTATAGTGATGGTTTATCACTTACTACAGCTCTTATTTGTTGTGGATTATATTTGTTAGCAATAGTTGTTTGTTTATTGGTTAATATTAAGAAAATATTACTTAGAAAACTAACACCATTATATATGTTATTGTTATTTATTATACTAGTTATTGTTTTAAATCAAGTAGATAAAACTATAGTTATTATTAGTGCAGTATTAGCTTATATTAACTTAATTATGTTCTTTACAATAGAAAATCCAGATATGAAGATGGTACAAGAGTTAACGGTAGCAAAGGATCAAGCTGAAAAAGCTAATCATGCTAAATCTGATTTCTTATCTTCTATGTCTCATGAAATAAGAACACCATTAAATGCTATTGTAGGTTTATCTGAAGATAACCTGAATTATGAGAATCAAATACCTCCTGAGGTAGCAGAAAATTCAAGAGATATTATGAATGCTTCTCAAACATTACTTGAAATAGTTGGAAACATTCTTGATATTAATAAGATCGAAGCAGATAAGATGGAATTAGTTGAAGCACCTTATCATTTCACTCAAGAAGTTGAAAGTATGTGTAGGGTAACAGCTACAAGAATTGGTGAAAAGAATATTCATTTTAATTTAGATATATCTCAAGATATGCCTTATGAGTTGGTTGGTGATAAAGGTAAAGTTAAGGAAATTATTAATAACTTATTAACCAATGCTATTAAATATACAGATGAAGGTGAAATAAATCTATCTATTAAATGTATTAATGATACTAATAAAATGGTATGTACTCTATTTATTGTATGCCAAGATACAGGTAAAGGAATTAAACCAGAAAATATTAATAGATTATTTAGTAAGTTTGATAGATTAGATGTTGAAAGAAATACAACAACAGAAGGTACAGGTTTAGGCTTAGCTATTACTAAACATTTAATTGAAATGATGGGTGGTAATATTAATGTTCAATCTCAATATGGACAAGGTTCTATATTTATGATTCAACTTAATCAAAGAATTAGTAAGATGACTAATCTTGATGCTACTACAGTTATTAAAACAGTTAATACTATAGATACTAATAAGTTTGCAAATAAGAAATTATTAATTGTAGATGATAATAAATTAAATATTAAAGTAGCTAGAAAAGCACTTAAAGATTTTAATATGATTATTGATGAATGTTATGACGGTAATGAATGTTTAGATATGATTAAAGTAGGTAATGAATATGATCTTATTTTAATGGATATCATGATGCCTAATATGAATGGTGAAGAAGCATTTAAGAAGTTAAAAGAAAATCCTAACTTCAATATACCAACACTTGCGTTAACAGCTGATGCTGTAGCAGGATCACAAGAAAAGTATATGGCTGATGGATTTGTAGATTATATAGCAAAACCATTTACTAAAGAACAAATATTAGAAAAATTAAATATTATATTTAAATAATAAATAAATTGACTAAAAATACTAAATATACTAAAATATAAGCAGTAATACAAAGAAGAGGACTTATTAGTTATATATAAGTTATTTTATAGAGAGGGAAATGACCCGCTGAAAGTTTCCTAAATAATATATATAATGAATTTCAACCTTGGAGTATTAATCGGAGATCTCCGTTATAGATTAAAGGTGATTATAAAGATCATGAAGTAGGATGGTACCACGAGTAGTTTCGTTCCTATGTCATGGTCTTTTATTTTTTTAGAAAGAAGGGTTCTTATGAAAGAAAAAGTAGAAGGGATTATAAGTGAATTAAAGAAAGATATTGAATCTGTTAAGACACCACAAGATATAGTAGATATTAAAGCTAAGTATATCGGTAAAACAGGATCAATAAATGAACTTATGAAGAATATGAAAGACTTAACTCCTGAAGAAAGAAAGGAAGTAGGTCAAATTGTTAATGTAGCTAAGAATGAAGCTACTGAAATAATAACTAAGAAGGAAGAAGATATTAACAATCAAATCCTTAATGAAAAGTTAGCTAAGGAAGCAGTTGATATATCATTACCTGCAACTGAAATACCTACAGGTGCTCCATCAATTTTAGAAAAGGTTATTGAAGACTTTGAGGATGTATTTATGTCTATGGGATATGATGTAGTTGATGGACCAGAACTTGAAGAAGATAGATATAACTTTGAGTTATTAGGATTACCTAAAGGACATCCTGCAAGAGATGCTCAAGATACATTCTATGTTAAGGGTGATGAATTATTATTAAGAAGCCATACATCTCCAGTTCAAGCTAGAGTCATGACATCTAAGAATGGGGAAGAACCAGTTAGAATTATTTGTCCTGGTAAAGCATATAGAAGAGATGATGATGATGCAACTCATTCACATCAATTTACTCAAATAGAAGGTTTAATTGTTGATAAAGATATTAAGTTATCAGACCTTAAAGGAACTGTTACAGTTATTTGTAAGAAGTTATTTGGAGAAGATACAGTAACTAGATTTAGACCTTCATATTATCAATTTACTGAACCATCAGTAGAAATGGATATTTCATGTTTTAACTGTAA
>JAFXXB010000016.1 GCA_017542465.1 Bacilli bacterium
GGCTCATAACCGGGCGGTCGTAGGTTCGAGTCCTACAAGATCCACCATTTTTTTTTGCGGGTATGGCGAAATTGGCAGACGCACTAGACTTAGGATCTAGCGGGATATCCCATGGAGGTTCAAGTCCTCTTACCCGCACCACTTAAAAATAACTCAGGATTACCTGAGTTTTTTAATATAAAAAAATAGACTAAATAGTCTATTTTATTTTCTTTTACCAGAGTTTCTTAAGTATTGTTCTGTTGAATTTAAGAATTGATTCATTTCTACAGAATTAACATACTTCTTAGAATAATCTTCTTCATCATCTTTATCTAATAATATAGAACCCTTTGATAATAAATAATTAACAGCGTCCATATCATTTTTAAGAATTGCATAATGAATTAATCTACCACTGAATAATAATTTTCCGCCTGGTTCTTCAGCTGGTAACATAATTGGCCATCTATCAGACTTTTGTTGTAAACGTTGTTGATTATTTCCTGCTAGGACATATTCATGTGTATCTTCCATATGTTCCCAATAATACATATCAATTGGTTTATCTTCAACAGTATAATTCACATCAAATTCTGGAAATTGTTCTAACATATATGGTAAGAAATCAAATCCATTTAATCCACCTTCTACTGGATCAATTCCTAATTCTCTTTCCATATTTTCTTCTCTAACAGTATACTTTCTAATAGTATCTATTATAATATCAAACATTTCGTCTTGTGTTCTTTCATAATTATTTCCCATGTATCTATTCCCCTCCGACAATTGATTATTATAAATTATGAAAAAATAAAAAGCAAGATTAATCTTGCTCCTCTATCGAATTAATTGCTGTTGTTATTACATCTATACATTTATGCATTTTTTCTGTTTCTTCTTCATTTAATTCAATATAAATTCTTTGTTTAACTCCATCATTACCTATTACAACAGGAGTACCTAGGAATATTTTATTATCTGGAGAATAATTAGATACTGTGAATATCGATTCTTCATTATCTAATATTGCATTTGTTATTTTAACTAATGCACATCCAATTCCATAATAAGTGGCACCTTTTCTATTAATTATTTCATATGCTGCATTTTTAACATCAACTGCGATTTTTTCCATATCATCATCAGATAAGAATTTATTTATATTTTGTTGTGCAATTGTAGCAGATGACCATGGTACAAACTCTGAATCACCATGTTCACCAATTACATATGCATTAACATCTTTTGGATTAACACTTACCTTATCTCCAATAATATATTGTAATCTAGCAGTATCTAAAGTTGTACCTGATCCAATAATTCTATTTGCTTTAAATTTAGAATACTTCCATGTTAAGAATGTCATAACATCTAAAGGATTCGTTGCAATTAAGAATATACCATCAAAACCAGATTCAACTACACTAGTAACAACTTCTTTAAATACTACAGAATTATTTTTAATTAAATCTAATCTAGTTTCTCCTTCTTTTTGAGGAACCCCAGCAGCTATTACAACAATAGTTGCGTCTTTACAATCAGAATAATCACCTGCTTTAATATCTACTTTGATTGGTAAATAAGCAAGAGTATGATTTAAATCCATTGCTTCGCCTTCTGCTTTTTCTTTATTCTTATCAATTAATACTAGTTCATCTACTCTACTGCCTTGATTTAATAAAGCATAAGCATAAGACATACCTACATTTCCACATCCAATTACAACTATCTTATTGTTCATACTAGCCACCTCTATTATATTTATTATAACATATATAAATAAAAAAACGGATGTTTTATCCGTTTTTTATTATTCTATTAAGAACCACTTGGCTTATATTGTTCAGTTGTATATAAGATTCCCGTGAATCTACTTGAAGAAGATACTTGTAATTCTCCAGTTCCTGCAAAACTTGAACTGTTAGCATAAGCTAAGATTTCAACTGATGCAGCAGGAGGCATTTCTGAAA
Source organism: Bacilli bacterium (assembly GCA_017542465.1). Classification (GTDB taxonomy): domain Bacteria; phylum Bacillota_I; class Bacilli_A; order RF39; family UBA660; genus UBA6985. The sequence continues at coordinate 1,953 of JAFXXB010000016.1, forward strand.
TATAGTAGAAATTAATTGTATAAGTTTTATTAATATCTACTGTTTCAGCAAATCTTCTTATGAAGTTTTCAATTAACTTTTCTCTATTAATTTTAAACTTTGCATCAACAGGTTTATCATAGTTTTCTGTTGTAACGACTGGTAATGTATCAGCATAGTAACCATAATCTATTGATTCTCTCATGGCTGAGGATAAGTTCTCCTTAGTTAAGAAGAATGATTGTTCATCTGTAGTTGAATAGTTTTGTAATAACATCATTACAGATAAAATTGCAATACCTAATATGATTATCCAATAGCCCCACATGCTTTCTTTCATTCTTTCTCACCTCAATTCCAATCTTTTCTAGATTCATTATATAAATCTTTATTACTTACATTCATATCAAGTTTTTGTCCATCTCCATATGGAAGAGCACCTTTACCTGAAATAGCATTTAAGAATTTAGACTTACATTGTACTAATACAGTAGCTCCATTATATGTTTCTTTCTTACAATCCATATTGAAGTCTGTATATCCACCTTTTTTTGTAACAGCTTTATTATAAGCTCTTATTTCTTTTAATGCTTTTGGTGTTAATGTAAATGAATATGTTAATTCTTCCTTTGAATATGTCTTATCATCAGCTGCCTTTTGTTGAATATCTTTTAATACTTGTTGCGCACCTTCAGCCTTTAACCAGTTCCATGCATATCCAGGATCATCTTTATATTGATCAATATTTGGTAATAAGTTAGCAGGATCAACTTCCTTATATTCAAGAACTCCGCTTCCTGTACAATTACCATTTGTACAACATTTATTATCAACATCATCATTCTTAGCAATTGTTTCATTTTGTGTACAATCATATAATGTGAAACCATTGTTTTCAACTTCGATATAACATGTAGTATTTACACCATCTGGTTTAGACTTATCTGGTTGAGAATGTATGCTAGCATCTCTTTCTGCACATGTTTGTCCACCTTCATGAATAATATCATCAAATACTCCATCAGCTATATTTCTTAATGTGAAGTATGTTTCAAATTTACCTTTAGCATGAGTCTTAACAATTTGATATGTTCCTTCACGTTCAGTATATTGTTCACCTAAATCTTTAATATTACCAGTTATAGATTCAGATGTTACAACTATACCTCTAGGTATTAATGTATAAGTCTTATTCTTTGGTGAATCTTGCCATCTACAACTCATGTGTCCAACAGCATCAATAGTAAACATCTTACCAATACTTTCAACAGAACCTTTTATTGAACTAATTGAACCAACAGCACTTCCAGATTGATTAATATTCTTAAGTGTATCTACATGTAATGAACCACCACCATAGTTGGCAGAATATCTTGAATCATATATACCTATGATATCCCAATTCTTATTCCAGTCTTCACTATTTTTATCTGGTTTATCTAATGAATCAAATGTTTCATATACACACTTATTATCAACCTTTTCAAAGTCAATTTTTAATTCTTGACTAGTAAGTTTTCCAAGATCATTCATATATACTTGATTATATGAGAATTCCATTTCTGGTTCACTATTGAATTGAACTTTAGATTTAATATTTGAATTACATTTAACTATTCCATTTACTAATTCTTGAGAAGCGTTTACTAAACTATTGTAGTTAGCTAATGCTCTTGCAGCTATATCACTAGCTTCAGATCTAGCAGTATCAATTGATTTAAATTGAGTACTTGATACTTGGCAATTAGAATTATTTCTCTTTAATTCTTCTACTTTGTTATTATACGCATCAATACTTTGTTGAGCATAATATGTTCCACTAGTAGATGAGCCAGTTCCATCTTCATCTATAGTCATTGAATTATAATTTCTTGTATCTAAGTTTGATTTAAATTTAATATAAATAGCACTTGGAACATTATATGCAGTCATATGAACTTCATGTCTTGTTATTTGAGCAACTGATTGACCAGCGGCTGGAGGACAACTCATAGTAATAGTTTCTACCTTATCTTGTCCAGCAGTAGCATTTATTTGATTTAGCTCAGTTATATATTTATTATAATCATTTAATGCTTCAACAAGTTTTTCATTATTATTCTTATAATCTTTTAACCACACATCAAACTTAATAATATTTCTACATCTCTTATATTGATCTAACTTAGGTCCAGTTGTACCAATCTTAGATTTATCAAAATAGAAATATGCATCAGCTTTTGCTCTTGTAGGTCCTGGTAATTCATACATTACTGTTGAACCACAATACATTGTACAATAAGCAGAAGTTTGATCTGATTCTATATATTCTTCTGCATTACACTTAGGTTTGTAATATTCAATATTTAATGTTCCATCCTTACAGAATAATTCATCTAATGCAGCTTGTTTTAGTTTTGTAACTCCACCTTCTTCACAACAATTGTGAATTTCGATTACCTTAATTTCATCTTTATGTTCAGCAGGATCACATCCTGGGCTTAAACAATCAGGTGTTGGGCAAGTACTTACATCAAATGTATCACCTACTCTACTAGGTCCTATAGCAATCCAATGTTGCCATTCAGAATTGTTTGTCCAGCAATCATATATCGCACTAGAATTACCAACTTGAACTTCAGCAGAAACTGTTATAGTTCCATTACAATTAGAATTACTTAATGATGAAATAACTATTTGTCCAGAAGTATTATTCCATCCATGGCCTTGAACCCAATGCCATTCAATATTGCTACCGACAATAACAGGTTCATTTGGTAAACTTCTATTTGCTGTTATTTCATATATCTTAGTATGATTATTATTATCTTCACTTATTAACTTAAGACTAAATATACTTGTACTTTGTTGTTGAGGGTTATCAGTTGGTTTCATATCACTTACATCTAAGTCTTTAGATTCTCTTAATAATTGAACTGCTTGATCAACAACTGCTCCTTTTAAATAATATTCAGAATTAATGTTTTCACCTAATACTCTCATTCTATATGTATCATAAAAGGATCTTATTTGATAATTTGTATCAGGATTTAACTCATGAGTATATCTAATACGATCATACATACCAGCCATTCTAAATGCTATATCTAATACACTATCGTCTACACTTCTATCTTGAATAAGCTTTAATAATTGATAAGAAGTTTTAAATCTTTCAACATCAGTCATTAACTCACACGTCATATTTGGTTGGGAACCACTACTATTGTGCGAACCTTTTTCAGGATAAGTACAGAACATTCTTAATTTTGCTTGTCCATCTTGTCTTTTTACTTGTTGGAACCAATATTCATAGTTTAACTTATCACCTTTATTGTATTTAACATCTGTTGATCTACCAGATATTTCTGTCCAACCTTTTATTGCATAACCAGTTGCGGTTTTAGCATAAACATTAAATGCTGTAAACATAGCAATGATTGCTAATAAGTAACATATTCTATTTCTTTTCATGTTTCTTACTTCCTTTCATCACTATCACACCAGCTACTGTTATTACAACTAATACACAAGCAACTATAATAATACGTAACCACTTTTTATTCTTTTCTGTTTTCTCTTTAGCTTGTTCCTTATTTTTCTTTTCCTTTTCAACTTTTTCATATTCTTTCTTTAATTAATCATACTTAGTTGATTTAGAATCATTATCAAATATATAAGGACTACAAACTTCTTTATTCTTATATTCATCAGTTTCACATAATCCACCAATGATTAAAGGATTCATTCTTGGAAGTGTAATTTCAAATTCTCTTAATAC
>JAFXXB010000017.1 GCA_017542465.1 Bacilli bacterium
AATTAAATATGGTGAATTAACAACTAAAGGTGATAATATTAATTATTTTATTAAAGCATTAAAAGATAATATTGAATCATCTTTAGAAGGTATAGATAATTCTATTAAATATGATAAGGGTAGAATGTATGTATATACAACAGACTTTGATACAGCATTAGATAAACTTAAACATACATTTGGAATACATGAAATCAATATTGGATATGAAATAGAGACTATAGATATAGAAGAAATAGGAACTAATATATTAGAATTACTTAAAGATAAAGAATTTAATACATTTAAAGTTGAATCTAAAAGATCTGATAAAGAATATCCTTTAACTTCTATGGAAATATCTAGAAAACTAGGAGGTATTATCTTAAAGAATATAGATAATATAAAAGTAGATGTTCATAATCCAGAAGTATTAATAAATGTAGAAGTTAGATTTGGTAAGAGTTTAATATATTTTGATAAAGTTAAAGGATGTGGTGGATATCCTGTAGGTACTTTAGGAAAGGGTATGTTGATGTTATCAGGTGGAATTGATTCTCCTGTAGCTGGATACTTAGCTATGAAAAGAGGTATAAGAATAGAAGCAATCTATTTTGATGCTCCTCCTCATACATCTGAAGCAGCTAAGAATAAAGTATTAGAACTTGCTAAGATATTATCTAATTATTCAGGATATATTAAAGTACATGTAATTAACTTTACTAAGATACAAGAAGAAATATTAAAGAATTGTCCTCATGATTATTTAATAACATTAATGAGAAGATATATGTATAGAATAGCTGAAAGAGTTGCAAGAGGTGTTAATGCGAAAGCTATAGTAAATGGTGAATCAATTGGACAAGTTGCATCTCAAACTTTAACAAGTATGGGAGCAATTGAAACAGTTGTTGATATACCAGTTATAAGACCAGTTGCATGTTTAGATAAATTAGATATTATTGATATAGCTAATAAGATTAATACATATGAAACATCAATACTTCCATATGAAGATTGTTGTACTATATTTGTACCAGATCATCCTGTTATTAATCCTACTAAAGAAAATTGTGAAGAATATGAGAAATTATATGACTTTGATACTTTAGTAAATGAAGCAATAAAAAATCATACAGTTATTAAAGTTACACCTAATAAAGATGAAACTTTTAATGATATATTATAAGAAGGTAATACCTTCTTTTAATTTGACTAAAAGTACCAAAAATAATATTATATAGATATTAAAAAGGTGTTTTATATGGCTGAAAGAAAGAAAAAAGACAACCTAATTGTACCTAATGTATTAGGTCTTTTACCTGATATAGCTGGTGATGTTTTTGATGATCATAATGTTAAATATGAAATACAAGATAAGAAGATCATTTCTTTTTTTCGTGATAGAAACTGTGTAGTTAAAACAGTACCTAAAAGAGGAACATCTATTACACCTGATACAGTTGTTAAAGTATATACTTGTAAGTTTAAGATATGGCCTTGTTTATTAATATCTTTATTATTAATAATAGGTATCTTATTTATTTTAAATAAAAGTGGTCCAACACCTTTATTCTTTGGTGCACCTGTAATTGATATAGATAATAAAGATTATTCTGAATCATCTATTATATATGTTAAGGATGATGCAGACTTTAACTATTCAACAATAGATCATTATGAATATTGTATAAGTAAGAATAAAAATTATAATGAGTGTTCATGGGAGAAAACATACACGAAGAGTTTAAGAGTATCTAAATCTGGTGTGTGGTATGTATGGCTTAAAGGTATCTCTAAAGATAATGATGAATCATATTTATCTAATAGATTAAAAGTACAAATTGATAATGAATCACCTGTTATTAATAATGTAGATAGAACAATTACAACTAAGAGTATTGAAGTAAGAGTAAATGCTAAGGATTTATTATCTGGTGTTGATAAATATTATTATTCAATAGATAATCATGAATATATAGAAGGAAATAAATCATATACTTTTACAGGACTTGAAGAAAATAAAAAGTATAACATTAAAATAAGAGTAGTAGATAAAGTAGGTAATGTAACAGATGTTGAAACAGAGCTAAGTACATTTAATTCAAATAAAGAAAATGAATCTACTATTCCTACATCTATACCTCAAATAAGTATGAATGATATACCATCATATATATATGAACATGATGATTATAGTATTCCATCAAATATAACACCTAATAAATATAAAGATAATACTAAATGTTATATAGATGATAAAGATATAGATAATCTTAAAGATTTAAAAGTAGGTAAATATAAAATAAGATGTGAAGGTATATTAGATAATTTTAAGATAACTACATATAAAGATATAGATGTAATCTTACCAGATGGTGAAGATGAAATAGAAGATGAATATGTTAGATTAAACCTTGTATATCCTAAAGAAGCTAATACATATATGTATAGATTTGTAAGTGATGAAGTACGTGTTGAAGGTGAAGGATGGAATTATTATACAAATAGATTATATGTTAAGAAAGAATTAGTAGATAAAATAATTATTAAATATAATTTAAATGGAGAACATATAATATCTAGAGATAATATGTTTATAGATATAGTACCTGATAAATATGAAGTATATGATAATGAAGAAGTAGAAGTAAGAATAAATACAAATAATACTGAAGGTAAAATATATTATTCAGTAAATTCTAATGATTATATAGAATATAAGAATCCATTTAAAGTTAAAGGTGATTCTTTAATAAATGCATATATTGAAACTATTTATAAATCATATGATAAAGAATTAGATATGATAGTAGATAACAGTGATATTAAAACTGATTCAGTATATATAAGAAATATATATTATCCAATAGGAGATAAACATAATGATGATGTTTCTATTTCATTAGATAGAATACCAAATGAAATAAATAATAAAGAGGTATATTCTATACCATCATCTTATTCATATGGTACTCATGGTTTATTTAATATGACATGTACTGCAGATAATAAGAAAGTATATAATACATCTGATTTATCTGAAGGTGAACATGATATTATATGTACCATTACCGCTATGGATGGAACAACTAAACAAACAAGTAAACATATTAAAATAAATAAAGATAATTATATATATAGTTTAGATTCAATACCATCTATTATTCAACAAGGTGATGAATATATATTAGATGAAACATGTAATATTAAGAATACAAGTAAGCTTAATGTAGGTAAACATAATATAGTTTGTAATAAAACAAGTAAAAGTATAGAAGTAGTTAAAGAAAGAGTATCTTATATAGATATTAATAATATTCCTGATGAAATAGTAATAGGTACATTATATCAATTACCATCTCATTATTATGCATCTAATATTAATTATATTAATTGTTTAGATGAAAATAAAAATGTCATATATAATACTAGTTCATTAGGATTAGGTGAGCATAATATAGTATGTATACTAGTAGATGATAATAATCTATTAATTGCATCAAAAACTATAATGGTTAATAAACCAAAATATGCAATTGTAATTTCAAAATAATGTGTTATAATAAACTTGTAAATCAAAGAGGAAAGACCTGGTTATTAAATTACTGTTTATAGAGAGTCTAGGATGGTGTAATCTAGATAATAAGTGTTAATAATTACTACTTTCTAAGAGGATTAATAAATCTCGGGTAATTCCGTTAAAGATAATTAAGAAAAAAATAGGATGGTACCGTCTTTATAGACTCCTTAGGTATCATCTTTTTTTGTAAGAAAAGAGGGTTTTAGAATGGAAAATAACGAAAATATTATGGATTTATATGATCAATACTTAGATGCAGAGACATTAGAACAAATACGTATTGAAGATGAAGAAGAAGATGAAAAGAAGAGTGTTAAGGTAAACAAGAAAAAAAGAGAATCTATGTTTACTAAAGAGGATACAATAACAATTGATACTTATGTAAGAGATTATTTAGGTATTCATGCTGATTGTTCTAGATTATGGCATTCAGGCTTAAAAGAGTTAGGATCACCTTTTGTTGTAGGTGTTGATAATGAATTTGCTAATGAACATCCTGAAAGAGTATTAAATGGTGATTTACTTTTAGTTATGGATGGAAGAGGCAATCGAGGAACATATATAAATCCTGATAGAATAAGATTATATTTAGAGACTGGTGATATTGGCAAAGCTATTAGTATATTTCAAAAGAAAGGTGTAAGAGATCTTAAATTACTAGATGATTATTGGTATAAATGTTTAGCTATGCATAGCCAATTAGAAGTAAATAATAATTTCTTACAATTATTAATAGATACTAATAAGACTAAAAAGATTGAAAGATTAAAAGAACAAGAGGTTTTATATAAACCTATTGATACAAGAACAGTGTATAAAGAAGAAAAAGGAAAGAAGGAGATTAAATGATTAACTTTAAAGAAGATGAAAAGCTATATAATTTAAATCACTCATGTGCGCATATGATGGCACAAGCGATTAAACATATATGGCCTGAAGCTAAGTTTTGGGTAGGACCTGTTATTGAAACTGGATTCTATTATGATGTAGATCTTGGGGATAAAGTTATAACTGATGAAGATTTACCTATCATTGAAAAAGAAATGAAGAAATTAGCTAAAGATGGTAAAAGATTAGTTAGACATGAATTAACTAAAGAAGAAGCATTAGATATGTTTAAAGATGATCCATATAAGATTGATTTAATTGAAAGAATGGATGAAGATAATACAGTTATCTCATGCTATACTCAAGGAGATTTTACTGATCTTTGTAGAGGTGGACATGTTGATACATTAAAAGAATGTAAGAACTTCAAGTTATTAAAGTTCTCTGGAGCATATTGGAAAGGTGATACAAACAATAAAGTATTACAAAGAATATATGGTGTATGTTTACCAACTGCTGAAGAACTAGAAGCATATCTTCAAGAACTTGAAGAAGCTAAAGAAAGAGATCATAGAAAAATAGGTAAAGATTTAGGAATATATATGATTTCTGATTTAGTTGGTAGAGGATTACCTATGTATTTACCTAATGGATTTACTTTATGGAATTTACTTGAAACATATATAAGAGATAAAGAAATTAAACGTGGATATTTACATGTTCAAACTCCACCTTTAGGAAATGTTAATTTATATAAAACTTCAGGTCACTTAGAACATTATAAAGATGCAATGTTCCCAATTATGCAAGTAGAAGATGAAGAATATGTTTTAAGACCAATGAATTGTCCTCATCATATGGTAATGTATGGTAATGATATTCATTCTTATAGAGATTTACCTATAAGAATTGCTGAAATAGCAAGAGATTGTAGATATGAAGCAAGTGGTGCTTTAAAAGGTATTGAAAGAGTTAGAACATTCTGTCAAAATGACTGCCATATCTTCTGTACTCCTGAACAAATAGAAGAAGAATTCAAAGGTGTTATTGATTTAATACTTGAGGTATATAAAGAATTAGGTATTAAGAACTATAGATTTGAGTTATCATTAAGAGATCCTGAAGATAAAGTCAAGTATCATCAAGATGATGAAATGTGGAATAAAGCTGAAGATGCTTTAAGAAAAATTATGGATGATTTAAAAATTCCATATGTTGAAAAGATTGGTGAAGCTGCTTTCTATGGACCTAAGTGTGATGTACAAGTTCAACCAGCTGTAGGTAATGAAATAACATTATCTACTTGCCAAATAGATTTCTGTTTACCTATGAAATTTGATTTAAAATATGTTGATAAAGACGGTGAAAAGAAGACACCAGTTGTATTACATAGAGCTATTCTTGGATCTATAGATAGAGCTATGGCATTCTATTTAGAAGAAACAAAAGGTAACTTACCTTTATGGTTAGCACCAGTTCAAGTATCTGTTTTACCAGTTAACAATGAATATCATTTAGAATATGCTAATGAAGTAGTTGATAAATTAAAAGAAATAGGTATAAGAGTATCTTTAAATGCTTCAGATGAAAAATTATCATACAGAATGAGAGAAGAACAAATTAAGAAGATTCCTATCATGTTAGTATTAGGTAACAATGAAAGAGATGAAAGAACTGTTACTTTAAGACTTCATGGTGAAGAACAAAAGAATATGAGTTTAGATGAATTCTTAACATATGTTAAAGAAAAGAATGATTCAAAAGCTTTAGATTTAGACTAGTGTAAAAACTAGTCTTTTTATTTACGTATATAATATGTAAATATACAGTATATTAGTTGTAAACTATACAATAATGTATGTATAATGGTAATAAGTAAAAAGGGTGATATTTATGAAAAAAATATTATTATCATTATCCATTATGGCGTTATCTATCTTTATGATAGGTAATATTTATCATGAAAATAATAAAACAACTATTATTGAATTTGATAATAAAACATATTTAGATGCTAATTATATGAGAACATCTATTGTTAATCAAATTGTTGAATCAGATATTATGATATATGAAATAGCTGATGATATAAAGACAACTAATGATACATCTAATTATGTGTTTATTGCATTACTTGTAGGTGTATTAGGATTTGTTATTACTAGATTCTATTTAAAGCATATAAATTAAATAAATGGTATATAAAAGCACATATTTATGTGCTTTTTTTATCTTTTACTATTTTAAAGTTCGTTTAAGTTTTATATAATAATATATGGCTAGGAGGAAATAATATGGGTAAAAATGAAGTATTTAGACGTAAAGAAACTAAATATATTCTAACTAAAGATATGTTTAATACTTTATTAAAAGAACTTGAACCTCATATTAAAGAAGATAAGTATTTTATAAGTCATATATATAATATTTATTATGATACTCCTAATGATTATTTAATAATGAAATCTATTGAAGGACCTAAATATAAAGAGAAGGTAAGATTAAGAAGTTATAAAATACCTGAATTAGATGATATAGTATTTCTTGAAATAAAAAAGAAGTATAATGGTATAGTTGGTAAAAGAAGAATAGAACTTAAATTAAGTGACTTCTATAATTATATAGATACAGGTATATTAAATAATAGTAATGAACAAATAAAAGAAGAAATAGATTATTGCTTTAAGCAATATAAGTTAGAACCAAGAAGATTTATATGTTATGATAGATATGCTTATGTATCTAAAGATAATGATACATTTAGAGTAACATTTGATTATAATATAAAAAGTAGAAAAGATAATTTAAGATTAGAGTTAGGTGATAAAGGAGATTATTTATTAGATGATAATTCATATGTCATGGAGGTTAAGGCATTAGATTCTTATCCTTTATGGTTTACTAAAATATTATCTGAATTAAAGATATATCCTGTATCATTTTCCAAATATGGAAGAATATATATGAAAGATTTTGAGGAGGAATAAAAATGTTTAATAGTATATTAGGAAATGAAATAACAATAACTAACTTTTTAATATGTATGGGTGCTGCTTTAGTGTTAGGTATGATTGTAGCGTTTGTTCATATGTTATGTGCAAGAACAAATAAAAACTTTGTTGTAACACTTTCAGTATTACCTTTACTTGTAACTGTAGTTATATTATTAGTTAATGGTAACTTAGGTACATCTGTTGCTATCTTAGGTGCATTCTCACTTATTAGATTTAGATCTATACCTGGTAATTCAAGAGAATTGATGTTTGTTTTCTTTGCTATGGTAATTGGTTTAGCTGTAGGTACAGGTTATATAGCATTTGCAGGTATATTTACTATTATATGTGTACTTGCTACATTAATATTAACTAAGTTAAACTATGGTGCTATAGCTGATAAGAATAAGGTATTAACTATACTTGTACCTGAAGATTTAGATTATACAGATATGTTTAATGATGAATTTAAGAAATATTTAAGTAATTATGAATTAGTTAAAACAAGAACAACAAACATGGGTAGTTTATTTGAACTTACTTATAATGTAACTCTTAAAGGTGGAATAAATGAAAAAGAATTTATTGATAAAATAAGAGTTAAG
>JAFXXB010000018.1 GCA_017542465.1 Bacilli bacterium
AAACACCTCTCATTTGAGGATGGTTAGTATCAGTAAGCTTCTTTTCCATTGAGTTTAAACCAAAGTTTAAAGCTGGAGATTTAGCTCTTCTAGTTTTATGACCTCTACCTTTTCTTACTAATTGATTAATAGTACTCATATGATATTCCCTTTCTATATACACACATCCTGGTGTATCAATTCCCTCTTAAAACTAGGTTCCACCTAGGCGGAACCGCATTTCAAAACACATATAATATAACACTAAAAAATGTGTAAGTCAACTAAAAATAAACATGAATTCATCATGTTTACTTTTATTGCTTTAAAGATTCATATTTCCCACATTTTATATGAGGAATATAGGTATATTGATTATACTTCTTTTTGATTGTTATATAACCTGTACATTCATTATCATGTACCTTAATTTCCTCTAAATAACCATCTCTTATTATTTGTTCTAGCTGTAAGTCTGCACTCTTTCCTTCTAGTACATTTATTTTAGCTAAATTAACATACATTGCAGCCACTTCTTTTAATTCATTTTCTTTATTAACATAGTCTTTATTTCTATTCTTTATTGAATAACCTATAAATAGCATAGTACCAACAAATAGTATAGAGAATATAACCATCAATACAACATTCTTTTTCATACTACCATCTCATATCCCTTATCTCAAATTCAATACTAGCTACTTCATCAGTACCTACCAACTGAGCAGTTCCTGTATATTTTCCTGCTGGAACAGTTACCGTTAATCTATCTTTAAATTTAGTATTTGTAGCTATTAAATTACCAGATTCATCATATAGTTTAATATAGAAATCATATGGTTCTTCCACATCATCAGAGCAATCTGTACAAGCACCAACAGTAACATAATATTCACAATCATTATCAGTACATATAGGAGTTACATCTGATGAATAAATACGATATGAAATACCAGGGATAACTCTTGTTGTAGGTGTTTTCGTAGTAGTTGTGGTTGGATTAACCTTCTTTGTAGTTGTAGTTTTACCTTGTCTCTTAGTTGTTGTAACTGTAGTTGTTGGAACAGTGGTTGTTGTGGTTGATGTAGTTGTTGAACCAGATGGAGCTGTAGTAATAATAATATCATCTTCATCAACATAATTTGATATAGTAGATAATTCTTGTTCTACATCATTCTTTTTAATTATAGTTTCAACAAATAATTGATCTGTTCCAGATGGAATACAACCTTTTCTTCCATCCTTATCAACAATGTAGTACCAATAGAAAGTAGCTCCTTTTTTAATATCAGTTACTTTATATATATCATTTAAAGAAACATTACCAACAATATTATCGCTTTTAATAACATTAGTTCTTCTAACATTTATGAAATCACTTTTAACTCTAACATATAAGATTTCATCCTTTTTAACATCATTAATAGATGTAACTAAAGAACTAAACTTAGGGTCTTGGGCAGGTTGATGTGTTTCCATATAATAATAATATCCTAATGCTCCAACTAATGAAAACACAACAATTAAAAACATTAAAATAATATATTTATTAAATCTTTTACCATAATGTTTTTCCATATTCTTCACCTATTTTCATTATAACATAAAAAAACACGTATTAAACGTGTTTTATTTATTAAAATTAAGCTAATTCTACAGTAGCGCCAGCTTCTTCTAATTTAGCTTTAATTTCATCAGCTTCAGCAGCAGGAACGTTTTCTTTAACATTTCCACCGTTGTCAGCGATAGCCTTAGCTTCAACTAATCCTAATCCAGTTATTTCTCTTATAACTTTGATTACGTTAATCTTAGATGCTCCACAGTCCTTTAATACAACAGTCTTAGCAGCATCTTCTTGAGCACCAGCATCACCAGCAGCAGGAGCAGCAGCAACAGCTACAGCACTTGGATCTACTCCAAATTCTTCCTTCATAGCGTCAACTAATTCTTTAATTTCTAATAATGTCATTTCTTTTAATCCAGAAATAAATTCATCTTTTGTAAATTTTGCCATTTTTCATTCTTCCTTTCTTAATTACTTATTTTCCTCACCTAATTGTTCGGCATAT
>JAFXXB010000019.1 GCA_017542465.1 Bacilli bacterium
ACCAGTTGATTCTTTACCAAATACTAGATATATATCTTCATTATTATTTGATTCATCATCATACTTATAATCTGAATGAGGTCTATGTCCATATCTAGTGTAATAATAAAATGATCCTTTATTCTTAGATAAGAAATCATCCCAATTCTTATATATTTCATACACACAGTTATCTATATAATTAACTCCACTTCTTTTAATATATTTTTCATCCATGGAAAATCCTAATGGTTCAATTAAATGAAGTTTAGTATGTGTTGCTACACATGTTCTCATAATATTACCTGTATTACCTGGTATCTCAGGTTCATACAACACAATATTTAATGCCATATATTATCCCACCTTTATATAGTCTTTATAATTATCTTGATCTATTACTATATTATCTTTAATCTTTGCTTTCTTTAATAATTCATCATATATAGATTTATCTATTCCAGCATTTTGTTCAATACCAATTAAAGCAAATATTATTCTATTATCTATAATTGAATCAAACCTAATATCTTTAATATTATCATCTTTTAATGAACCACCTACATATGCTTTTAAATATTCAATCACTATATCATTTAAATCATCTTCAAATATTAAGATTTTTTCTCTTAAATCATCAAATGTATTACATACTCTATTAATCTTATTCTTAACAATCTCTATATTGTTATCATATGGAGTATAAAACAAATGATATTTATCTGTATCTAATTCAAATGGATAATCAACATAAAAAGATTCATTACAATTATTACAAGTTACTTTAAATATATCTTTATTAATTATATCTGTTATCTTAGATTCATTAAATGAATTATATACTTTTACCTTTAACTTTTTATTGCATGAAGGACATTTTAATTCTTCTTTAATATAATTCATATTTATCCTCCTTTTGCATGTTTAATTATATCATATTTAATATATTTATTATATAATTATGAACAAGAGGTGTTGAGATGAAGAAATACATATGGTTATTAATTATTCCTTTGTTATTATTAACTGGATGTGATAAAAAAATAACAATAGATGAAATAATACATGAAGATTATAATAAACTTCCTGAAAATGCATATATTACAATCAATAAAGAAATAGAAGTATTCACTGAACCTAATATTAAAGATATAGTAGATACAAATATGGAATTAACTGATATTAAATTAGATACTGAAACAATAGGTGAAAATACTCAACTTGTTGAATATACATATGAAGGTAAAACAAGTAAGTATAATTTAAAATATACTGTTGTAGATAAAACAGCACCAATCTTCTTAAGTGCAGCTACATATAGAACAATTCAAATACATGATGATGATAATCCATGTGATTCAATAAATATAGCAGATAATTATACATCTATACCTACATGTGAAATAATAGGAGATTATAATTATGAACAAATAGGTACTTATAAAGTTAAATATCAAATTAAAGATGAATCTAATAATATTAATGAAAAAGATTTAACAATTAATATAGTAAAAGAATTACCAAGTGGTGGAGGATCTAGTGGTGGTTCAACAGACTCTGGTTTATCATTTAGTTATTTAAAAAGTAAATATTCAGAAGCAAATACAGAATTTGGAATTGATATATCTAAATGGCAAGGTGATTTAACTGTTGATAACTTTAGAGAAATAAAAAATGCTGGAGCTACATTTGTTATGATGAGAATAGCAGTATCAAATAAACCTGAAGAAGCTTTAGCTACAGATTCAAAATATAAGAATAATATTAAGAACGCTAAAGAAGCAGGTCTTAAAGTAGGAGTATATGTTTATAATACAGCCATAAATGAAGAAATGGGAAAAGAAACAGCTCAATATGTATTAAAAGAATTAAATGGTGAATCTCTAGATTTTCCTATAGTATTTGACTGGGAAAACTGGTCTAAGTTTAGAACATATCAAATAAGTATTCATGAATTAAATAAAACATTCTTAGCATTTGCTGATGAAATAGAAAAGAATAATTATAAAGCTATGTTATATGGATCTAAACATTATTTAGGAATAATGTGGGAAGATAAAATAAAAAATAATTATCCTGTATGGTTAGCTCATTATACATCACATTCTAAAACTGACTATGAAGGTAAATATATGATGTGGCAAGTATGTTCAGATGGTATTATACCTGGTATAAAAGGTTTTGTAGATGTTGATATTTTATATAAATAAAAAAGACTAGTAATAGTCTTTTTATTTATTATTAAATTCATTTAACCACTTAGATACATAGTCATTTCTAGTTACTATATTTGTACTATAATCTATATATTCTTGTTGGCTTAATTCTTGTTCTTTCTTAAATCTATATTCTAAAAACTTCTTTTCATTATATAAATCTTTTAGTAATGAGTTTAATATATCAATCTTATAAGTATTAACTTCATCATTTA